>DBRT01000016.1:156-7540 GCA_002306335.1 Caryophanales bacterium UBA1361 | reverse complement strand
AAGTTTTATCGCCTCACTTTCATCTTCAATAGCTTGTAAATTAAGTGCATCTTCAACGGAAACATATATGTTGCTTATATCGTTTTTCAATAAATAAAAGTTTAAAATCGTAAAAATATAAATATAACTGTAAGGGAAGTTAGCTTCTTTAAATATTTGTGAAAGTATAAGCATTAACTCCGCAATGTCATTAGTGTTTTCTATATTCATCACTAAGGCATCAACACTTTTAATTAATGTCTTTATTTCTTTATTTGTTTTTTCCTTAATTAGTGACTGATATAAAAAAAGAGTGGAATCCCCTATTTTTGTGGTTTCCACATAATCATCAATAAAGTTTATTGTTCTGACAATAACTTTTTCTTCACTATTTTTTGGTTCTACTTTATTTCTAATTAACGAGTAATATCGATTAATATCATAATCACCACTATTAACGGACTTTAAGAGATTTAAGAGCAGTTTATAATGTCTTTTTTTGATGTTCTTTTCACTATATTTATATTTAAGTTTTAAGTCATTAATTGTATATATTTTCATCTCTTTCTCCTAACTTAAATATAGCATAAGAACTAAATTTTTCAAAGATAATTTAGGTTAATATAAACCAGTAAAATTATTGATACCACAATTAGATAAGTTAAAATTTATCTAACAATTAAACTTAATCCATTGCTTTAATACGTTTAATGCGTTTAATCGTATTTAAAATATAACGCCATAATGGCACAAGTAATAGGATCATCCACGCTGGATGCCATTTACCCGTTACCGCACCAACTACGACAAAGGCGAGGATAATTAAAGCATCAACGGAAAATAAGGCGATTTTCTTTTCTAAAATGGCTGTCACTAATGAATCAACGACAGGAATTGATAAGAAAATAACCCAATGTGGATGCCATTTATCAAGGAAAAAAACCATTGCGAGGTAAGCAATAACGACAAGCGTCACATATGTCGACATTACTAATTTTCTAATTTCAAATTTCATGCGTCGACTCATTCCCTCTTTATTTTCTTCATCAATCACTTCAACTTTAACAAATTCAGCTGTATCACTCATAAATGTGTTCCTCTCTTTTTATAAATCTAGGCGATATATCGCGAGGGGCTCTATACCTTTATAATAATACATATAATTTTCAGGTGGTGTGACAATTTCTAATAACTTTGCACCCATTTTCTCAAAAGTGCGTAAATAACCCTTGCTCGAACTTGGCGCACTAAAGATAACGTATTCCATCTTGTGGTACTTTGCGACAACAAGAATTGCGTTTAATGCTTTAACCGCAAGATTTTGTCCGCGATACGCTCCGCTAACTTGATAAACAAAGTTCCCACTGTAGTAAGAATTAAAATTATGGCCGATGCGCACTAAGATGTTCCCGACTAAGGTACCGTCATTTAAATGAATACCATATTTATAATAAGGTAAACCACCAATTAAGCCACTATTTTTCTCAGTAATACTTAAATAGATGTCTTCACCAATAATCTTGTCAAAGTCTTGATTAAACTGCATATTTATCATTCCTCCTGTTTCATTATAAACGGAATGATTATTTTTCTTCGTGCTTTTGCTTATCCGCACTTTCAGTCATATCAAAATAACGTTCTGGATGATTAGTGATAAAAGTATTAAACATTGTTTTAAGCGTTTCTTCAGTCTTTTTATGATCTTTTAAGAAGCGCACAACATAAAGTTCACTATCTTTCGTTGCAATCACTAAATTACGGCGCATATTCCCAACAGAGCTAAAATTACTAAACGCTACTTCTTTTGTCTTTTTCTTACTTAAATGTAAGTAAGCGCCTTCTTCATCAACACTGAGCACTACTTTAGGACGAATGAGGTAAATTATTAAAAACAATGCTTCGCCACCAAATAAAATAAGGAAAAGGAATGATAGTAAAACAATATCACCACTTGTGCTACCAGGGTTTTTAACGATCATCACGACCCACGAAATAAACAAAGTAATCGTTACAAGTAAAACCCCGACATAATAAAATAAGTATCGTTTAGATTTTTCAAAAGTAATCATAAATCAAGTGTTTTTTAGTAACCGGTACCTTTTTTACCAGTAAAGAAAGCAACACCATTACTCGTGCCAATTCGATTAGCGCCAGCTTTGACCATCGCTTCAAGATCTTCCATAGTACGGACGCCGCCACTAGCTTTAACGCCCATATCACTCCCAACAGTGTCACGCATTAATTTAACATCGGCTACTGTGGCTCCGCCGGTACTAAAACCAGTACTAGTTTTCACAAAATCAGCACCAGCTTTACGGCTTAAAAGACACGCTCTAACTTTTTCGTCATCAGTTAATAAACATGTTTCTATAATAACTTTAAGAATGACCCAATCAGGAAGTGCTTCACGAATCTCCCGGATTTCAGTAAAGACTTCTAAATCTAAGCCAGCTTTAAGTTTACCGACATTAATTACCATATCAACTTCGTCAGCACCTTCTTCGACCGCAATTTGCGCTTCAAGAACTTTCGCTTCAGTGCTTGTTGCACCAAGTGGGAAGCCAACAACAGTACACACACGGACATCACTTTCCGCTAAAAGCATACTCGCAAGTGGAACGTACCCCGGATTTACGCATACACTCATAAAATCGTATTCAAGCGCTTCTTGACAAAGTTTTTCGATTTGTGCGGGTGAAGCATCCGCTTTCAGTAAAGTATGATCAATTAGTTTATTCTTTTTCATATTACCCTACCCTCCAAATGATATTTTACCATTTTAGCTATTATTTAATTACTTTTATTATATAAAACACCTAAAACAACTATTTTTCTACTTTATAAGAAGTTTTGTAAAAGGATTTTCAAAAGTGCTAAAAGTTCAAGAGTTTTGTAAATGGATTTTCAAAACTTTGGATTATTTAAAATAAAAAAGGAAGTTTCCTTCCTCATTTATTTAGCGGTTAATACCTATTTCTTTGCTTTGCCTTTTTTTGGTTCTTCTTTAGTAATCACGTCTTTACCAGCATAGTGGTGACATTCTGGACAAACATGATGCGCCCGAATGAGTGTTCCACAGTTTGGGCAAGTGGTAAGTCCAGTCACGTTTAACTTAAAGTGAGTCCGGCGTAAGCGTTTGCGGGTTTTACTACCACGTCGTTGTTGAACAGCCAAAAACTTATCCTCCTTCTTGTGACTAGGGTTATTATAGCAAAAGAAAAAGTAGTGTCAAGAAATTTAGACATTTTATAGTATTTATTTTATTATATTGATTATATGCTCATAATTTAGTGCATTATTTTTATACAGTGTCTAGATTTTTTTACTAATATTCGGGTCATAAATAATAGTAATTACTTCGTGCTTAATATCGCTATCGCTTTTAACTCTAACTGCTAAATAATTAGTGGTATGCCCAACATATACTTCTTCTTTATCGTCATAAGTTTCAATTAAAACTTGCATTTTTTCGCCGACAAATCTTTGTGCATAACTTCGATATAAGTCTTCACTTAAGTTTATTAGTGTACGCACCCGTTCTTTTTTAACTGGACCAAGCACTTGCTCTTTAAAACTAGCGGCAGGCGTTCTCGTCCGCGCACTATAGGGGAAGACATGTAGCTGCGTGAAGTTTACTTTTTTAATAAACGCGACTGTTTCATTAAATAACTTTTCACTTTCTCCAGGAAAGCCAACGATAACATCAGTGGTAATAGCAATATTAGGTACTTTTTCTCTAATATTTTCGATTTTATGTATGAATTCACTCGTGGTATAATGCCGATTCATCCTGCGGAGCACTTCATCACTTCCACTTTGCAGCGGGATATGGAGATGGCGTGCTATACGCTTGTCTTTTAGCATTAAACGAAGGAAATCGTCATCAATTTCATTTGCTTCAATACTTGATACTCGTAATTTATGTAATGATGGACAAGCTTCTAAAATCATCTCCACAATATTACTAAATTTAATATTCCCTAAGTCTTTACCGTAGGCTCCTGTATGGATTCCCGTTAAAACAATTTCTTTATACCCTCTTCTTACTAAGTCTTTAGCCTCCTTAACAATGTCACGCACATCGCGACTTCGCATCTTCCCTCTTGCAAGAGGAATAATACAATACGTACAAAAAGCGTCGCACCCGTCCCCTATTTTTAAATACGCGCGCGCCTGTGGTGTTACACTCGTAGCGCCTAACTCTTCATAGTTAAATGTGCGTGGCTCTTCTTCAACCGCAATTATTTTTTGACCATGCTCTTTAAATTCTTCAATATAATCGACAATTTTACTTCGGTTACTAGTGCCGACTAAAATATCAATTTCCGGAATGGTATTGATTAAATCTTTGTTAAGCTGTGCGTAGCATCCCATTACAACTAAAATAGCATCAGGATAATTTTTCGCGAGTTTACGGATATGTTGTCTGCTTTTTTGATCAGCGTTACTTGTGACGCTGCATGTATTAATGATAGCAACATCAACTTTGTCACCTTGATGAGCAAGTTTGTAACCTTGTGCTTTTAAAGTTTCTTCAATACTAAAAACTTCGTAAGCATTTACTTTACAACCAAGTGCGACACTAGTAAAGGTCTTCATCCAATTATCTTCCGTCTTTTTAAGTTATTAATATATTTAGTGTATAACTTATGACTAATTAACTTTTCTTTCACAAGAGCATTAATAAAAGCAATGCGATTACCAGCGTAATATTCAGTAAGTGCCGGTTTAATTCGTTCTAATACATTACGGAAATCAGGGCGCTTAATATGTTTATCAAATAAACAAATCTTCAAATCAAGTCGTCCTTGATCATTAATAATATAAATCGCATGAAAGTCATAATGATAATAAGCGCGCGTATGAATATCTTCACCAACTAACACAAGACTAGTAAGTTGCGATTCAAATAAACTAAAATTATACGCTTCAAATAAATCTATCGCGTCATGGGTTAAATTTAGTTTACTTCCTAAATTATTACCAATTAAAATGTTATTGCTAACACTAAAAAGCGGGCAATATATGGGTACATTATTATAGGTAAAAAGTGCTTTTACTGGTAATTCTGTATCAGGCTTAACTTCATTATTCCAGTAATTAGTGAGTGCTTCATAATTTAAGAGTGCACTTTGAATAATATTCGCACAGATTAAATCAAAGTCATCTTTACTATTAATAAAAGGAATAAGTTCAGGAACTTGCGTTAACAGTGCTTCATGATCTTGGAAAAATAAATATTCACGACTCGGTGTAATAAGGTGCCCTCGGCGATTTTCCTGTAATAACTCATAAATTTTCATGGTGCGCTCCTTTTTGATAATGATGTAACACACTTAAAGCATATATCGCTGCGGTTTCACTTCTAAGTATATTATCGCCAAAAGTAATGACATTAAAGCCTTTAGTACTCGCTAAAGTAACTTCCGCTTCACTAAATCCACCTTCTGGACCGACTAAAATGAGTAAATTATCGCCTAAATCTTGTTGCAATACTGCTTTAAGCGGTAAATTAGCGGTTTCATGAGCAATAAGCTTAGTGTCAAACTCTAAATCTAAAACTTCTTTAAATGCTAAGGGTTCAGTAAGCGTTGGCAGATAGTTACGATTAGCTTGCATTGCTGCACTTTTAATAATCTTATTAAAGCGTGCTAAGCGACTTTCTAAGCGCGTTGCAGGTATTTTACCGATACTACGCTCACTATCAATTAAAATGATGTGACTAACACCAATTTCCACTGCTTTTTGGATCACTAATTCAAGTTTATCGCCTTTTGGTAAGGCGTAACCTAGTGTTAAGCGCGGTAAGGGCTCTAACGGTAACTTTCTTTTTTCTAAAACATTAAGTATAAACGGATTTACACTTTCATAAGTGCATAAGTAAAGACTTTGTCCTGCCACTACTTCAAAAGTTTCATCCTTTTTAAGCCTTAATACTTTCGTTAAATGAAAAATATCATCATCACTTAAGACTACTTCATTATTTCTAACTCTGCCAAAAAACCTGTAACTCATAACTTTAAATCCACATATATTTTAGCATTAACGCATAATGAAAAAAGCACTGAACGCTAAAATACCAACGACTAAACAATAAATCCCAAAATAAATTAAGTGTTCCACCTTTAACTTTTTCATCACAAATAGTCCCGTTAGAAAAGTCGCACCAAAAGTAAAGATAAACGCTAAGATGTAACCCGTCCAATTAATTTCTTCACTAATATGTACTAAGTCAACTGCGCCTAACACACTTGTCGGTACACTAATAATAATATAAGCAAGGAAACTAAATCTTAATATACTTTTTAGTGACACACGACTTGCGCGACCACCAATGATGGTGGAGCCGCTCCGCGAAATACCAGGGAAAACGGCAAACGCTTGGGTAAAGCCCACGACTATTGCGTCTTTCCACGTTATATCATCATGTTCCTCAATTAAATTACGCGTAAAGAAAATAGTAAGTAAAAGCGCACCAGTAATAAATAAAGCAATACCAACAGTTAATAGATTCTTAATCATCCCCATCTCATCTTTAAAAATAAGTCCGACAACCCCAAGCGGGATCACTGCAACTAAAAGTTTTAAAACATAGAAAAAGGTGTCTTTATACTCTTCACGCGCTTCTTTCTTAAAGATATACAGAAAAAATCCTTTAATTAATTCCCATATATCTTTTGCAAATAACACAAATAAGGCTAAAAAACTCGCAGTATTTGTAAACATTTCAAAAACTAACCCTGGTTGTTCTAGCTTAAGTAATTCTTGAAAGATGACTAGATGGCCACTAGAGCTAATTGGGAAGATTTCCGTGACCCCTTGAATAATCCCAAGAATAATATATTTAAGAATTTCCATAACTTTCACTCACTTTGCTTATTACTTTGTAATTATAGCCTATTCTTCATTATTTAGATGTTAAAAAAGGTTAGGACGTGCTTATCCTAACCTTTGGCTTCAAGTTTATTAACTATTAGGCATTTATCCAAATTGCTGGAAGAATACCCATTGCTGCATCAGTGACATTTATAGCGGCAAGGGCGCCGTTATAATTTACCCGCGAAGCACTTGTCTCACTAGAATATGGGGAACGTGTCCACCAATAAGCTTTGTCATAATCTTTACTAACGGTCTGTGATAATGCATAATCACTTGGATAACGCACTCGCGAAGCATCATCAACAAAACCATAATGTCCGTTCAAATCTAAGTAACTTAGCAGAAACACTTTATCAAGAGTATTTGGACAATCGAAGTTATGCACATTATTAATTGTTGTCGCTTTACTATTATCAACAGTTGTCACCGCAATTTTATTTTGTTCAGTTGTAGTAAAAGCAGCATTTAAAAATGAAGAATTTAACCATGACCTAATATGTGAATGTTCATAGTTATTAGCGTACAC
>DBRT01000016.1:0-132 GCA_002306335.1 Caryophanales bacterium UBA1361 | reverse complement strand
AATATCAAGCACTTTCCACGTTATTGGTTCATATTTAAACCAGTAAACAATACGTTTTGTGTAACCATGGTCTTGTTGATTAAAACATCCAGCAGTGCTATCCGTATAAGTATAGCGGTACTCTGTGTAATA
>DBRT01000039.1:41532-59453 GCA_002306335.1 Caryophanales bacterium UBA1361 | reverse complement strand
GTTTTTCCTATCTACAAGATTCTTTCTAGAAGAAAGTTTTACGAGCTTCAGCTTTAATTTCTGCAGATGCTGAGAAAGGAATACGAGTTGTATAACCTTCGCGCGCGGCAACAATCATCTTTGTTGGCCATGCGTAAACATCACTATTCCAGCGATTGACGACATCGTTATAAAGTTCACGAGCGGCTGTAATTTCGCGTTGGAGATAGCTGTTTTGTTGCATTGCGTCTTGAATTGCTTGATGGGCTTTGAGTTCTGGATAGTTTTCAAAAGCGATGTTAAGTTTATTAGTGACATCACCAACTTGTCCGGCGACAACATTACGATTTTCATCAAGGCTAGCACCACTACGAGCAGCGGCAATTGTGGTAAAGGTATCTTTGTCAAGTGCGACAGCGCGATTAACTAAACCAACAACGTTATTAAGAATAACGACGCGTTGTTCTAAGTAGTTGTCGATTTGACTAGCGTGATGTTGAATGCGTTGTTGTAATTGTTGGAAGTGTTTTTTGGCTTGGATTTTCTTAAATAAGAAGATAACTCCAGGAATAATAAGTGGGAACCAAAGTAACACTTCAAAGAGTGTTGAACCCCATCCAACTTTTACTTTTAGTTGTTTACTAATTACATTAATATCTTGACCTTCTTCATTAACTGGTCCAGTTAGTTCATCTAATTCATTTGCCATAGTATTTTTCTCCTTTCTTTAATTATACTATTAATATATAAACTTATTACTTAAATAATTTGTCAAGGCCTTCATTATCGTCATCAGCGAATTTACTTGCCACAAGGAAAGCCATAACATGGCGGCCGGTGACCGGTTTTTGATCAGGGGTGTATTTACTTAAATATTCACCAATCTTATCAAAGAATGATTCATTTTGTGTTTTCTTCACGCTCTCTTCATCAAGTACTTTAATCGTTGCGTGTGATTCTTTTTCAACTGGGATATATTCAGTCCAATGGACAGGGACATTATGAATAGTGCCATTTCCTGCCATTTTGGGAACATAGTCAACGCGTTCTACAGTAGTAAAACCGTAGCTAGTCACACTGACGGTATCGAAGTCTTTACCTTTTTGCACAACTTTTGTTTTTAAGATGTTTTGTGTATGACTATCAGGGTGCGCGAAAGCACTACTTGGGAACTGGTTCACCGTTGATTCATGTTCATAAAATGAAAGGTGCGATTTATATTCTGTTTGATAAATAAATTCATGTGGTTTATGTTGTTGATAAAGCGGGATTGCAAGGACAGGAGCGATATTAAAATAGAAACGATGCAAATAATTATTGTTATAATCGACAAAGCGTTTTCTAATTTCTTTATTATCATAGTGATAATAATTACGTGGATTCCCACTATAATCAAAGGCTTGTGAATGTTTAGAACGAACAAGATTTAAGTTTTTGTTTTTAAAGAATTGGAAGTTATCACCAAACCCAACTTTCTTATCCTTAATTAAATCTAATATTTCACTTTGACCTAAAGCAGTAAATAATAAGCGATATTCTAATTCATGGTTGCGGTCATAAGCGTTAAAGAGTGCTTCAAATTCAGTATTACCAAGTGGTGTAAATTGTTTACCTTGTTTTAGTGCTTTTTCACTAAGTTTTTTCATCTTTTTTTCTTCTTTTTCGACAAAGCGTCGTAAACTCTTTTCTGTCCAATCAAGTGGGAGTTGCGGATAACGACTAAAGATTAAATTAGGCGCTGCTTCGTTACCATAAATAATATAAGTATCATTGTTGTAGTATGGACACGGTTTATTCACACTTGCGCGCAATGTTTCTGTGCGTGTTTGTCGTTGCGCTTTACCGTTAACATAGACGGTAACCGTATAAGAAACAGTAAGTGTCCCAGTATAAGTTTTAGTACCCATATTCATCACAAGCGTTCTTGCTAAAATAAATGGATTACCTTGAATTTCACCCGATTGCACAAATTCCGCGGATTCATTATCAGGAGTAAAGTCACTTAATTCGTATTTACGCACTAAATAATCAAGCCGCTTGGAATCAAAAAATGGATCCATTGTAAGCAGCGGAATTGTTTTTTCCACTAACATTGGTGTCATATTCGCGTCAAACAGTTCATTAAGCGGATTAACTTGTGCCCATGCTAGGCGAATTTTTTCGTCACGCTTACTAATTAAGTCACTTAGTCTAGCTTGTGAATCTTTAATCCGTGGTCGTAATACTTTGATGACAATTATGAGCATAGCGATACCAAATACGATTACGCCAATGGCAATCCCTACTCGTGCACCAACGCTCATCGTTAGGGAACTCTCTTCGCCTTGCACTGCGGCAACAATAAATAAAATAAAAACTATTAAAGCGGCGATAAATAAAAATAAGAGAAACCCGCGTATACGCCGTGCGCGACGGAGTACTTTCTCTTCATTATCGATTTTGATATTTAAATTATCGATTTCTTTAACGGTTAAATCGTTCTCAGGAATATTAATGCCGCTTTTTTGCACTAGTTCATCAAAAAAACGGTTTACATTTTGGTCATGTAACCCTTTAAACTTGTCACGATATTCTTCAAGTGGGTCAAAAATTAATTTGCTCATAGATTAATTATAACAAAGGTTAATAAATTGTAATTTATTTTATGATAAAAATTTCAAATTTTAGTTATTATCAATAAAGTCCACTAATTGTGAAAAGGCTTTATAACCAACTTGTTTACCAACCGGTTTGCCATCTTTAAAAAGAATCATTGTTGGAATCGAAAAAACACTAAATTGTTGGGAGAGTGCTCCAAAAGTGTCAACATCAACCTTTAAAACAGTGACATCAGTGCGTTCCTTACTTAATTTTTCAAGGACTGGACCAAGCATTCGGCACGGACCACACCAATCAGCGTAAAAGTCGACTAAGACTGTTCCTTTACTAATAATTTCTTTAAAATCTGCTGCATTTTCCAAGTATTTAATCATAAGTGCCTCCTAGAGTTTAATAATGAAGAATAGTAGTGCAAGCATTACTACATGAACGGGATAGAAAGAATAATAGATAATTCGCCAACTACGACTATTATGGCCTAATTTACCGTTATAGAGTAACAAGAGCGGAATACTTATAAGTGAGAAACTTTGCAATGCAACATGCGGTATTTCGCTATTGTACACGCTTAAAATATACCAAATGGACGCAACGAATAAAAGAGAAACGCAACTTGCGACATTATACACATGCTGTGCGCTTTTTTCAGCATCCTCTCCAGCGGTATTATCACTAGGCGGATACTTCTTCAGTAAATAGATACTGAATTTACGCGCGACATAGAAAGCGATGATTAAGGCTAAACCAAAGAAGCCGTTATCCCCGGAAAAAGCAATAAACCACGAATCTTTAGTAAAATAGGCTAATAAATTAATTGTCGAAACAATAATAAACGGTAATAAGTAATACACTTTCTTCCATTCTTTTTTCTCGAAATAGATGAGTAAACTTGCACCAGCGCCAAGCGTAGCGAAAATATTTCTTAGTTCGATAACTGGGTCGTAAATTAAAACGCCAATGATAAGTGCTTGGATTATTAAATATAAATATAAAATGCGCAATAAGTATTTATTGGTATTTTTAGTATGTATCACTCCTTCACTTATAAAAAAAGCGTAAAGTACAAAAGCAATGCGCCCAATAATGCGCATTAGGATATAAATTGTTAATGTGGGATTAATAAAAAGAAGCGCAACATGGTCAATTAAAACTGCACTCATTGCGATAATTTTAAGCGTGAATGAATTTAATATTAAATGTCTATTTGCTTGCATAAATACTAATAATTGAAAGAATATACGATAATAAATTGTTAGTGATATGGGCAACACTTGACCCAGCAAACCCTTCTTTTTCATAAATATAGCCAAAGACGAGTCCGCTAACAATGTAACTAGGAATATTAATAAATTCTTCAATTAGTTTAGCTTGATCAATAGCGCCATCAGCGTTAAGTGGAATATTAAAGTGTAAGAAACCAAACACAAGTGCGCTAACGACGTAGGCTGCGATACGATTCCGTGACGATATCGCATTAAATAACCCAACGCGATACGTTAACTCTTCCACTAGTGGGCCAAGTAAGACAATCCAGAAAAAGGAACTGACAGGATGCTTTGATAAGATTAAATTAATTATTTGTTGATTTAAGTTTTCTTCGGCTTGACCGAATAGAATTTGCATTAAAAGTGTTGTGATTACTGAAATAATTATCACAATAAATCCATAAAATAAACCGTGTATGTATGGGCGTATTTTAGTAAACTTCTTAACAAGAGGCAAAAGTGTTTTAGTTAAGAATAAAAAAACTGTAATTAGCGAAAATGTAACAACATAGGTACCAAAATTCTTATAAGCAAACGCTGTTACCTCATTTCCTTCACCGACTAAGGCATCGACAATAAAATCGATAGTAAAACTAGCGAGGAATAAAAGTATAAGGCTACTAAAAAATAATCCATAACCAAAACCCGGTGATTTGATTCGTGATTCTTCGTCGTGATTACTTCCATAATTAAGTGGTTCAAGCATGACTTCAACTTCACTTTGATTTACTTCATCGACTCTTTTTTCTTGTTCTTCCATACATAAAGATTATAACATTTACTTATTTTTTGCGTTAGTAAAGCATAAATATCATAATTCTTGATAGAATTAAACTATGGGTTATGTCATAAATAAAAGCTATATTAACGAAATCGTTGTCGAGAAATCACGCTTCATTGCGCTTTTATGTCCGCTGACTAATGAGAATGATTTTGATGAATACTTTAAAGAATCAAAAACAACATATAAAGATGCTAGACATTATACTTATGCTTTTAGGTATGGGAATTTAGAACGCGCTAGTGATGATGGCGAACCACAAAACACAGCAGGATTACCGCTGCTCAACTTACTAAAGAATCATGATTTAGTGAATACAGCGCTTATTGTAATCCGTTATTTCGGTGGTAAAAAACTTGGAGCAGGTCGTTTACTGCGCACATATGTTGATGCTGGGAATCGCGTGATTAATATTGCTGACAAGTTTTTAGAAATTCCTGCTTTTAAGTATGAAATAACTGTACCAATTAGTGACTTTGAAAGGACACGTCATTATTTAGAAAAAGACGGGTTTATGATTGATGACACTGATTTTAGTAGCTTAAATGTAAAAGTACTAGTTCGTGTTAGTAAAGACCAAAGTGAATCGTTTGAAAATCTTTATAATGTCGTTAACAAAAGTGAAAGTGTTATGTTAAAGGAGTGTAATGATGAACAAGATTAAAAAAGAAAATATTAAACATATCATCGGTATTGTTTCTGGTAAAGGTGGTGTAGGTAAGAGCTATGTAACGGGTTCAATTGCTGTTGAACTCGCGAAGCAAGGCTATCGTGTTGGAATTTTAGATGGTGACGTTACAGGTCCCTCAATCCCTTATATGTTTAACATCACTAGCGGGGTTTATGGTGACGAAGAAATTATTTATCCTGCTACGACTGAAAAATTAGGAATTAAGATTATTTCAAGCGCTTTGCTTCTTGCGCATGGTGAAGATCCAATTATGTGGCGCGGACCACTGATTGGTAGTCTAGTTACACAATTTTACACAACTGTTAATTGGGGTGAATTAGACTTTTTACTCATTGATTTCCCACCAGGAACAAGTGACGTCGTACTTAGTGCTTTTCAAACTATTCCTGTTGACGGGATTGTGCTTGTGACAACACCACAACAAATGGTCCAACAAATTGTGAAGAAAACATATAAGATGGGGGAAGAAATGAAAGTCAAACTTCTCGGTGTTATCGAAAATATGGCATATGTTAAATTACCAAATAGTGATGAAAAGTATTATTTATATGGTCAAAATAAATTAGAAGACTTACAAAACACATTCCCGATTAATATTTTAGGATCACTTCCTTTCTTACCACAAAATACAAAACTTGTTGATGAAGGTAAAATAGAGGTAACAGATACGACTGAATTCAGTGCAATTGTCGAAAAATTAATAAAGGAGTTGCAAAATGAATAAATATAGTAATAGACGCCAAAAATTATATAAAGAACTTGCAAATAATAGTGCGCTCATTCTTTTTAGTGGTTGTGAGATTAAGAAAAGCGCCGATGGGTTTTATGATTTCGATGTAAATAAGAACTTCTTTTACTTAACTGGTATTAAACAAGAAGGTTCAATTTTAGTCGTAACGAAAATTAAAAACATCGTGAAAGAAACAATTTTAACGAGTCCATATGATGCCCATAAAGAAATATGGACAGGTCGCCGGTTAAAACCAGAAAATGTAAGAGAAATAACTAGGATTAACGAATATAAAACAACAGATGAATTTAATGCTTTGCTACAAACATTAAAAGGTAATGTAAAAACAGTTTATCTTGATTTAGAACCTGGCATTTTCACGCATACTGGTTTATTAGTAAGCAATTTCAGAGAAGAAATCATTAATACCGTTAATGCAAAAGTTGAAAATGTCTACCCGTTAATCGTTCGTTTGCGCATGGTAAAAGATGAAGAGGAAATTGCACTTATCCGTGAAAGTATTGCTTTAACTAAAAAGGCACTTGATTTTGCCATAAGTAAAGTAAAGCCTGGCGCTTATGAATATGAAGTTGCCGCTGCTTTTGAATATAAAATTAAAGCGGCGCATGGTGTTTTGGGCTTTAGTACTATCGCCGCTACAGGTGATAACGCGGTAATTCTTCATTACCCTGACTTAAACACTAAACTTGAAGCAGGGGAATTATTACTCCTTGATTTAGGTGGTCATAATAATATGTACACCGCCGATATATCGCGGACTGTGCCCGTTAACGGTAAATTTACTCCGTTACAAATCACCATTTACGAAATCGTTTTAGCATGTAATAAAGCAGTGATTGATTTTATTAAACCTGGTAAAACTATCGCTGACTTACAAAACTATACACGCGAATTTTTAAAAGAGCGCTTAGTGAAAGCAAAATTAATGGATAAAGACGAAGATATCAGTAACTACTACTATCACGGTGTTAGTCATCATTTAGGACTCGATACGCATGATCCTGCTGATCGCGCTTTACCACTTGAAAAGGGTAATGTAATTACCGTTGAACCAGGACTTTACTTCGCAAAGTACGGTATTGGTGTCCGCATTGAGGATAATGTATTAGTGACAGAAAAAGGGTCAGAAAATTTATCGATTAGTATTCCAAAAGAAATAAAGGAGATTATTAGTTAATGGCACAATATATTTTAACTATTGACCAAGGAACAACATCAACGAGAGCGATGCTCTTTGATAAGAATGCGGAAATTGCTTTTATCGCCCAAGAAGAAATTAAGTGCTACTATCCAAAACCAGGATATGTTGAACAAGATGCGATTGAATTATGGCTTAGTGTCCTTAGTGTTATTAACCAAGTCTTAATTAAAGCGAATTTAACATTTCATAACATTACGGCGATGGGAATTACAAATCAAAGGGAAACGACGATTGTATGGGACAAAAACACTGGAATGCCTGTAGCGCCAGCCATTGTGTGGCAAAGTCGGCAAAGCGCTGATATATGTAATGCTTTAAGTAAACATCAAAATATGATTCATAAAAAAACAGGCTTACTTATTAACCCTTATTTTAGCGCTAGTAAGATCCGTTATATTCTTGATAATTTACCAAACGGACAAGAACGCGCTGATGCTGGTGAACTTATGTTTGGTACTGTTGACTCATGGTTAATATACAAATTAACGAATGAAACACGGCATGTTACTGATATTACTAATGCCTCACGGACGATGTTATTCAATATTAATACTTTAGAATGGGATGATGACATCTTAAAGTTATTTAATATTCCGCGTAGTATGTTACCTGAAGTCTTAGCTAGTGCTGACTATTTCGGTGAAACAAGTTATTTTCATAATACAATCCCGATTACTGGCGTAGCGGGTGACCAACAAGCAGCATTATTTGGGCAAATGTGTTTAAAGCCAGGTGATGCTAAAAATACATATGGAACAGGGTGCTTTATGCTGATGAATATTGGGGATAAAGTGCAACTTTCTAAAAACGGATTACTCACAACAGTTGCGTGGAAGATAAATGGGAAAGTGACTTATGCACTAGAAGGTAGTGTCTTTATGGGTGGCGCTAGTGTGCAGTGGCTACGTGATCAACTAAAACTTTTTAAAAATGCCGCTGATACTGAAAATATGGCTTACAAAGCACAGCAAAATGATAGCATTTACTTTGTTCCAGCTTTTGTTGGGTTAGGGACTCCATATTGGGACGATAATGCTCGTGGTGCCGTTTTTGGCTTAACGCGCGAAGCAGGACGTCACGAATTAGCGCGCGCAACACTTGAAGCGATTGCCTATCAGTCTCGTGATGTGTTTGATGTGATGATTAAAGAATCAAAACAAGACTTAAAAGTTTTAAGTGTCGATGGTGGTGCGTCTGTTAATAATTACTTAATGCAATTCCAGGCTGATATATTAAACACAACAATTCGTGTTCCAAAGATTTACGAAACAACTTCACTTGGTGTTTGCTATCTAGCGGGTCTACACACCGGCTTCTTCAGTTCAATCGAAGCAATTACAAAGATTCATGAGTACACACGAACTTATGAACCAAAAATGGAGGAGAAAGTTCGGGAACGAAAATATGCTGGATGGAAAAAGGCTGTACGCGCTGTATTAACCTTCAGCGAAGAAGAGTAACATTAAACTATTAATTACGCTGGTTAATAAGCCAGCGTTTTTTATTTCTTCTAAGTTATATTAACAAAAGTTAATAAAACTATAGAAAAAGTATTGGGGGTCTTAACTTACTTTGCTATAATCAAATATATGAATGATTTGGTTAAGCGTTTAAAAGGCTATGACTATGTTATTGTTGATTATGCGACAAAACTTGAACTTTTAAAGTTGCGTATAAGAAATCCACTTTTAACTTTTAAAATATTTACAGTTGAAGAATTAATTACGAAATTTTTAGGGAGTGCTAGTGATCAAAGTCTTTTCGCCCTACTTGAAAAATATAATAATCTAACTTATGAACACGCAAAGATAATTAATAACACGATTGTTTTTCCTAATGTAAGTAAAAGTAGTTTAAAAGTTAATACATTATCAACATATCAAAAAGCCTTGAAAGCTTTAAATTTATTAGAAAGTGACTTCTTAATCGCTCATAGTTTACATAATAAGAAAATTTTATTACCAAAATATTTAGCAAGTAACTACTTACTAATTAATTTGTTAAACAGCGTTCACGCTAATTTTGAATTTACTGAGGACATGCATAATTTTATTCATGAAATCACAGTTTTTCATACCGGTGTTGATGAAGTTTATGCTGCTTTAAATAGGATTGCAGCTTTACTAGCAAATGGAGTGAAGCCTTCGCTTATTAAGATTTTGAAACCAAATAGTGCATATGAAGAATTATTACGAAAATTAGCGCCACAGTTTAATATTGTGCTTGGACCCCGGCTATTTCCACTTAATGCCTTTTCTGATGTAGTTGCATTCGTTGAACAATTTAAAGGACAGCGAATAGATATTAGTGACCCACTTATTCAAACACTGCGGATGAGTACAAGTGCACCATTAATTGCTCTCTACAATTTAATCATTGCTATTGATTTTAATAGTGTTAGTAATAAGCATCATTACGCTATTCTAAAAGATAAGATTAAAAGTGAGTCAATTGCTTTAGAGGACAATGACGGGATTGAATTTATTAATGAAATACCGTTATTTAGCGCTAACGACACCTATTATTTCTATCTTAATTTCGCTAATGGTGCTGCGCCAAATATTCAAAGCTTAAATCCATATTTAAATAATGAAGAACGCAAACAATTAGGTTTATTAGATGACGAAACAATTGCTTTAATTAATGAGAATAAATTAATAAGTACTCTAAACAATAATAAGAATATTTATATATCATTTGCTAAGATATTTGGTCAAGAAAATTACGAATTAAGTACATTAGCCGATAAACTAGAATATGAGTGCATTGAACACCAATTAGCGCATAAAATTTATAGTCAAAAGTATTTTAATTATTTAACGGGTGTTTCTTACGATAAATTAATCTTTTATAAAAAACATGATGAAAACTTTGATGAATTATTTATCGCTAATGATTATTTTGATGATTATGGAAGTTTTGATTATAAGTTTAAAGGGATTAATCATTACCATGAAATGGTATATTTATCACCCACTAAAATCGATTTATATCAACGTTTACCATTTGATTATTTTGTACAACATTTACTTAATATCGTAGATGACCGGCCAAGCATTCATCTTCATTTTGGAGAATTTGTCCATAGTGTATTAGAAAATAGTACGAGTGAAGAAACATTTAAAGTATGTTTTAGTCACTATCTTGACCAAATGAATTTTAATACTAAAGATCGTTTTTTCGTAGAAAATGAGCGAGATCTAATTGCCGAAGCTTTTAGATTTAATCAACGGTATTTAAATACAGTTATGCCCACTAAAATTCATAATGAAACACTAATTAATGCCCCTTTTGCTGCAAAATGTGTATTAAATGGTCGATTAGATCGTATTTTATTATTTGAAAAAGATGAAAAGAAATATATATTTGTTGTTGACTTTAAAACTGGGAATGCAACCACTAATCCTAAAAATTATGAATATGGTTTAGACTTACAATTACCGCTTTACGGACTACTTCTTTCTTTAACTGAAGATTATAAGGATTATGAAGTTAGTGCTCTTGTATTAAACTCCATTAAACTTACTAGTACATATAGTGCGGGTAGTCGAGAAACATTTACAGAAGCAATTATTAATGACATCAAATACACTGGTATTTTAATTGATGACGCTGATAGCCTAAAAATATTAAACGCTGAAGCAGATAGTGAGCGACCATTTTTTAAAATAGGTGGACGCGGGAAAGTTAAAAAACTTACGGACTTAATCCGTAGAGAAGAATATAAAAATTATATGGAAGTGACGCGTAATAAAGTCGAAGAAACTTATGTGGGTATATTAAATAATGATTTTAGAATTGAAGATAAAAAGATAAATAACGAAAGTAGCGCGAAATATTCACGCTATAAAGAAATTAGTTTCTTACCGAGGAACAGTGTTATTGAAGAGGCAGATTATGAAGAAGGAAACGAATAAGAACACAATAACATTTAGTCCGAAACAAGAGGAAGCTCTTAGTTTAAACAAAGAAAATATTCTTGTTTCTGCTGGTGCTGGTAGTGGTAAAACTGCTGTTTTAGTCGAACGTATTATTCGTATTTTAATTGATAAAGAGGTTCCTTTAGAACGGATTCTTGTTCTTACCTTTACTAGACCTGGAGCGCAAGAGTTTAAAAATCGGATAAAAAAATCCTTGCTTGAAAATAAAACGCATGCACATAAAGCTTTTGCGGTCGATAATGCAGATATTACAACATTTGATGCTTACTCCTTAAAAATATTACGTAAATATGGTTATCTCCACCCCACAATGCAAAGTGATATAACTAATTTAGACGCTAATTTTGAAATGGTGTTAATGAAGCAATATTTTGATGAAATTATGGCTGAATATTATAAAAATCCCCCGCTTTCATTACGCTATTTTGCGACTAGGTTTCTTAGTAAGGATGATCGACAATTATTTGAACTAATTAAAAGTTTAGACCAACAAGTTAATTTACAAATAGATCCAGAAGCTTACCTTGATAATTATTTAGACTCCTTCTATTCAGATACTAAATTTGAAGAAATTTATAAAGAACTAGATGCTTATGTTGTAACTACGATACGTAAAGTCGCTAATGCCATTAAGCATTTTGAATGTGAAAGACATTTAGAAGCTTATGAAACATTTCTAGACCATTATGGTGCGATATTATCGTTTAAAGATTATATGGATAACCTCGATAAATTTACTTATCAGCGACGGCCAAGTGGCTCATTAAAAGAGCATCCTGAAGATTTACCGCACGCTGAAGAAGTTAAGATATACCTTAATGACTTAAAGGAAGTACAAGTTTTTGAATCAAAAGATAGAATGTATGATGTCTTTAGTGAAAATAAGGGTCATGCAGCGTTTGTTATTGAAATATATTCGCAAATTAGAGCAAAACTTGCAGCGTATAAAAAGGAAAAACAAGCTTATACTTTTAGTGATATCGCTCGCGGTGCTTTTGAGTTAGTGAGTATTCCTGAAATTCAACATGAACTTAAAAATCAATATGATTATATTTTGATTGATGAATATCAAGATACAAGCGATATTCAAGAACAATTTATAAATAAAATTGCCAATAATAATGTTTATATGGTTGGTGATATAAAACAGAGTATTTATGGTTTTAGAAACGCTAATTGTGATATATTCCGTGAAAAATATGCTAGATATCGCAAAAACGAAGGCGGTAAAAAGATTGATTTAAATGATAATTATCGAAGTCGTAGAGAAGTTTTACAATCAATCAACGCTATTTTAAGTGAAATAATGACTGAAGAATATGGGGGCGCTAACTATAAAAAGGAACATGTGATAAATTCGGGCAATCTTAAATATGATGAATTCAAAGAAGAAAGACAAAAAGTAGGATTAGAAGTAATTAATTATGTTGTGCCTAAAAATAATAAGAAAAATCGTGATAATAATGTTTTAATCCGTGACAAGATAGATTATGAACTTGATTACATCATTAATGACATCGAACATAAAATAGTTAATAAATATCAGGTTTATGAAAATAAAGTCGGTATGCGTGATGTGCGTTATGGTGACTTTACAATTTTGATTGCGCAAGGAACGAAATTTAATCGAATAGAAGAACGCTTTATCCGCGCAGGAATTCCTGTTTATGTTGATCGTGATGAAGAAGCAAATGAAAATAATATTAATATCGCGATAAATAAATTACTAACTATTTATGTTGCTTACACAAAAAGTGATGAGCCGAAAGGTTTTGAATTCCGTTTAGCGGTCGCTAGTTTCTTACGCGGATTTGTTAATAAATATAGCGACCAACAACTTTTTGATTTATTAAAAGATGATAATTGGGATTTTAGTGGTGACCCAATACTAGCACGCATTAAAAAGCTAGCACAAACCACTAAACTCTTACCCGTAACAGAAATTATTGAGCGCCTCATTACTGAATTTGATGTATATGGTGCACTATACAATATTCGAGATTTAACGCAAAATACTATGAAATTGTCGAGTAAATTAGAAGAAATAGAAAATTTAGCGGCATTAGGTTTAGATTTAGAAGCTATTGTAAATTACTTTAAAGAACGTGAGATTGCGGGAGTCAATGCTGCCTTAAAACGTGTAAAATTAGAGCATGATGCTGTAACGATTATGACAATCCACCGTTCAAAGGGTCTAGAATTTCCGATTGTCTATTATATGGACCTTGAATCTAATTTTTATCAAGTAAGTAGGAGTCAAGTGATGAAGGTATGTCCAAAGTACGGTTTTATTTTACCCGAACCGTCCTATAAATCCCAAAAGACTTTCATTGGTTTCTTGTCAAATATATATACATCTAAAGAAACATTATCCGAGAAAATTAGATTACTTTATGTTGCCCTAACACGTGCCAAAGAGTTGATGGTTGTCATTCATTCTACTAATGAAGATGGAGAACCTTATAAAACTTTTGAAAAGTCTAGTAACCTTAAGCAACTCCTTCTTCAATCAACTTACTATGATCAAAAGCGTATAGTAGTTGAGCCTGAATACACACAACAGCGACTTAGCGAGAGTGAACATAGTAAAGAAGTTAAATACATTTATTCGCTTCATGAACATTTTTATAAATTTAATAAAAAGCCTAAAACTTACACGGTTAGTGAAATAGTTGATGTTGATGAGAGGCTTTTAGCGCGTGGTACTTTGCTCCATCGTTATTTTGAAGAATATGATTTTACTACGAAAGATCTTAATTATATTAGTGATGAAAGAGATCGACAACATATGCTTAACCTGTTAAGTTTACCCTTCTTCGCTAATGCTAATGCGAATAATATATTCCGTGAATATGAATTTATTGATGATGGAACAAATAAAACCTATGCGATTGACTGCTTTATCATTCAAGATGATAAGATAATGCTTTTTGATTTTAAACTTTCAAATATTTATCATCCAAGTTATGATGTTCAAGTAAGAAACTATGCACATTATTTACAAAAGGTTTTTAAGAAAAGTGTTGAAGGCTATTTAATTAGTATTACTGACTTAAAAGTGAGGAAAGTATCAAATGAATGATAAAAAAACATATACACCGATAAGTAATGAAAACTTTTTGCGGTTGCTTCGGTTTTATAAAATTCCAGAATCAGCGGAAGATGAAGTCTTATACAATTTATACATAGAAACCGTTGAACTTCTCACATTACATCATCAGACTTTTGAAAATATACCGTATATTAATCTTGATCATCAGCGATTAATATTACAACTTATTCATGATTATGATTTTCGGATGCGTGGTCTTAACTTTGAAGAACGTCGGTCACTACTTAAAGATGAACTTTTTCATAACAAACTCATTAATGTTGTTGTTGATAAATATGGGAGCAGCGCTATTTTTAAGTATGATTCTGGCACTTATTTAACTCCGTTTTCTATGGAAATATCGACAATTAATGTTTATTTAAATTTCATAATGCTTAAATTAGGATCGATTCCACGCCATAATAAAGCGACAGAACTATATGCGGAATTACTGACAAGTGCTTTTTCCTATGTCCTTACGATTACAGAATTACTCGTGCGCGGTTTTGAAAAAGAAGCGCTTGCTACATGGCGCTCACTGCATGAATTAGAAGCAACACTACTCTTAATTCAAGATGAAAAGGTCCTCGCTCAATATAATCAACATATTCTTTACGCCTTAGCGTTTAATAAACTTATCGCACAAGCAGAAAGCGATAAAGTTTTTATTGAAATTAAAGCGAAGATGAAAGACTTAAAACTTAAAAGTAAAGATACGAAAAGATTTATTGAATACGGCTGGCTTTTAGCGCACAACGATTTTGATTTATACATTCATAAGTTCAATTTTCGTGACGGGGTGCAGACGCTCGCTGGACTAAATCATAAACGCAATATTTATCAAGTTGCTAGTGAAGTTACACATAGTTCACCACTTACTTTATTTACTAAACGACATTACTTTTTAAGTATTGCTCTTGAAAATCTATACAGCTCATTTTTAACAATTGAAGCGCTTTTTGCAGCGTTTTACATCAAAAACACCACAAAAAATGAAGCGGAATTTTATGAAGTTACGCGTTCTATTTATCTAGAAGATATTAACTTTGTAAAAGATCGCATAACAAAATAAAAAAGAGCCACTCGGTTAAAAGTGGCTCAAGAGTTAGCAATTATTAATGATTATACATCTTCAAAACAGCTGCCGCCGATAAATTCACGGAGTAATGAATTTGAAGGTACCCACTTTTCATCCATATCAAGGAAATATTTAAGCATCCGGATTAAGCGTTCCGCAATAGGAAAGAATTCACTTAAATAATCAAATTCAAGCAAGAGCGGTAACGCATGCTTTTTCATAACCGCTAATTCGTAAGAGAGCAATGAATTATATACGTAATCGGCTTCTTCTTGTGTGTCATAAATCCATTTAAATTCACCAGCGCGAACACTTGGCCACATTGCCATTGTTTCTTTAGCACTAGCGTTACGATATTTCTTATCGCGAACAATACGACGTAATAATCTTAAATCAGTAAGACTAATTGGGTTATGATCATCAATGTTAATTTGTGCTTGTGGTGCAATATAAATTTTATATTTTTGGTGTTTTGGAATATAACTAGTTAATTGCTCATTAAGTGCGTGAATTCCTTCGATGATGATTGGTTGATTAGCCGCTACTTTTAGTTTTCGTCCTGGTACGCGTTGACCCTTTTTAAAGTCAAACTTTGGTAATTCAACTTCTTCACCATTAATTAAGTCGAGCATGTTTTTATTAAATAATTCGATATCAAGGGCATAAATTGATTCTAAATCATAGTTGCCATATTCATCACGCGGTGCTAATTCGCGTGGTAAGTAGTAGTCGTCAATTGATAAACGAATAGCGTTAAGTCCGCGACTCATTAGTTCAATGCGTAATCTGTTTGCAAATGTTGTCTTACCAGAGCTACTTGGACCTGCAATACAAATTAAGCGAATATCTTCGGAATCTTCTAAAATACGTTGTCCTAATTCACTTAACATTTGGTAATGTTTAGCTTCGGCGATATTTATTAATTCGACGATATGGCCATTTTCAATATAGTGGTTAATATGGGCGACACTATCTAAATTTGTTAATTTAGCCCAGTTGTGACTAGCTTTTAATGCTTTGCCAAACATTGGTGCATCTTTAAATTCAGGAATTTCACCTTTTGTTTCGCTACGGGGATATTGAAGTAGCATTCCAGGTGAATAAGGCCTAATTATAAAGTTTTTTAAATAACCTGAAGAAGGAACCATATATCCATACATATAGTTTTCATAGCCATCACATTCATATATATGCACAGTCGGTTCTGGACGATATTTCAATATTTCGAGTTTATCTTTATATCCAAGTTCTTCATATAACTTTTCTGCTTCTTCTATTGTTATTTTAGTGCGATTAAATGGTAAGTCCGCTTCAACAATATTACGCATTTCCCGTTGCAATTTTTCAACAAGCAATCGATCAACAGTGACGCCTTTATTTGTTATTTGAATGAAGATTGAGCGCGACACATTATATGAAAAACGCACATTTAGTTCGGGTCTAATTCTTTTCATTGCCATCGCTGCTACAAAGCGAAGCGATGTTTGATAAATGCGAATACCTTCGCCATTATCTAGTGTCTTTGTTTCAAGTATCGCATCTCGATTCAAAAGAAATGTTAATTCTCGGACGCGTCCATTGACATAAGCACAAATTAAGTTCTTATCCGGACCTACAATATCTAAGATACGTACTGGCTCGTCATGAGTTGTAGTTTTTCCATTGTAAACTACAGTAAAAGTTTTTGTTTTTTTATTTTCCATAGATTCTCCTTTTATATAAAGCTTAAATAGTAAGTTAATTATATACAACAACAAGTTTTTTTCCTAAAGAAATAACAATAGCAATTATTAATTAGCTAAAGTACGATTCGTAATTAGATATGATCGTTTCAAGTTCGGTGTCGTCATTAGGTAATGATATTTCCTTATTACTACTCCCGTAACTCAAAGTAGGTGTATCTAAAGGGGTGTCCTCATTTACTAAGTAATTTACATAACCTTTCTTTTCAAAGTAAGGAAAAAACTTTGTATTAATTAATTCGTGATGAGTAGCGTTATTAAAATTATATGTAAATGTCACATACTTTTTAAAATCAGGTTTAATGTTGTCTTTTCTATCTGTAGTGTAATAGTTATTTGTGCGAACATGTTCTTTAAAAAATTTATTAACTTCCAATTGTGTACTTAAATTACTAGCGCCACGTTCGCGATGGACCATCTCACCTTCTTTATATATCAAAATATTCGGTGCACCCATCACATTAGTTGTTTCAATATAATATTCGCGATTATCGCCATATTCTTGACTATAAAGGTCAATATAATAAATTTCGATTTTGGTTTTTTGCACGTAATTTAGTAATAATGGTTCAATCTCTGCACAATATTGACAGCGATGACTACCAAAATATAGCACGAAAGATTTTTTCCCTTTTGTAAAAGCTTCATGATATGCTTTTGTCATATTATATGTATAATTTTCACTTGTTATAGTAGTTTCTAATCGTTTTGGTACGAGTATTTGATTAGGGTTAGAAACTTTACATCCGCTTAAAAATGAGCTAAAAATGTAAATAAATAGTAAAAGTTGTAATATCTTTTCT
>DBRT01000039.1:21862-41517 GCA_002306335.1 Caryophanales bacterium UBA1361 | reverse complement strand
CCACGACGTATTACAACTGAACGATTCGATGCAGTTGTTGAAATTAGCAGGGGTCAACAATCAAAGTACGAACTTGATAAAGAAACAGGATTAATTAGACTTGATCGCGTTCTTTACACCTCAACCCACTATCCACAAAACTATGGATTTATTCCGCGGACTTATGCGGGAGACGACGACCCATTGGATGTGCTCATTTTATGTTCACAACCTTTAGTACCGATGACAATTGTCACATGTACCCCTATTGGTGCGGTTAGAATGCTTGATGGTGGTGAACTAGACGAAAAAATTATTGCCATTGCGGCAAATGATCCAACTTATTCTTCGTATGCATCGGTTGATGAAATCCCGCAACATGTGTTACAAGAAATTCGTCACTTTTTCCAAGTGTATAAAACACTTGAAGGTAAAGAAACAGTCGTACATCATATTCAAGGCCGTGATAAAGCTATTGATATAATAGAGAAATCTATTGTAATGTATAACGAAGTATTTAATATAAAACAAGCGGAAGAATAATGCTAAATATTATTCTTTATCAACCAGAGATGCCGGCTAATGTTGGCAATATAATGCGTACGGCAGTGGCAATTGATGCTACGCTACATATTATAGGGCCGACCCCAATTAAGCTTGATGATAAGAGTTTAAAACGTGCAGGGATGGACTATGTCCAAGACTTATCCTTTTTTATTTATGACTCAATAGACAAATTTATGGAAAAACATCACGACAAAAATATTTTTTTCGTGACGCGGTATAGTAAAAATAATTATACAGAAGTTGATTATGGTCGTTTTGATGCTGGTATATATGTGATGTTTGGTAATGAATCATATGGTTTACCAATGGAATTATTACGCAAGCATAAAGAAAACACCTTGCGAATACCAATGGTAGCGACTGCACGTAGTTTAAATCTTAGTAATGCTGTGGCAGTTGTTAGTTATGAAATATTACGCCAACAAGGATTCTATAACCTTGCCACAAGTGAAGTAATTAAAGGTGATGATTATTTATAAAAGCGCTTGATATTGTTTTCAAAAAACGGTTTTAAATCATCATTAAAGCGTAAAAAGAATGTATTATATTTACGGGTTAGTACTTGTCCAGGGAACGCCCCTTTTTTAATATTATAAATCGGTGAATACATAACTTCACCATCAATTTGTTTTGCTAAAAATAAGCATAACATTCCAGCAAACTCTAACACATCTTTTGCTGGATTTTCTTGCCTAATAATTATATGCGCTCCAGGCCGATTTTGAATATGCATAAAAGTATCATTTTTCTTAGCAATTTTAAAGGTTAAAAAGTCGTTTTGTTTATTATTTTTTCCAAATAAAATATCAATATCTTTATAAGTTATTACATACGGATTTAATTTAGAAATTATTTGCCGTTTATCACGTCTTTTTAATAGTCCAAGTTCTTCATAAATTTGGAATATTTCTCCAGCACTCTCTAGACTTTTTAAATGATTTTCAATACTTTCCAGATACTTTATCTTTTCTTTAGTTTCAGCAATTTTTGACATCAATATATTTTCGGATTTTTTAATTTTTTTAGCTTTTTTGAAAAGAATCTCAGCGTTAAAAAGTGCATCAAAACGCGGATCAACTTCTATAGTTTCACCTTCAATTTGCACAAAATAGTACGAAATTGCTGGTTTATATGTTAATAACATATTTGCTTTGTGGTATAAATCCGGAAGTTCTTTTAACTTTTCTAAGTCTTGCTCATAATTCTTTATTAGTCGTTTTGAGCGTTTGATATTTGTTTCTAAATATACATAAACATCACGAAAGTTTTGCTTTTTAATTCGTTCACGATTCTCTTTAAGATATGCCTGTAAATAATCTGTTTTAGCGTTAGAAATTTGCGGCGAAAAAGCACCTTTTTCAGGTAGTGAATATTTACTGCCACCACGAATAAATCGACCATCTTTTGCGCGTTCTTGATGATAGCGATACGCTGCTAAAATACGTCCTTTATTATTCACTAATACAGCTTGGGGATGACGCGGAATTAATTCAATAAAAAGTGTGACTTCTTCAAGTTCCAAAACATTGTTTCTTTGCTCGAAAACTAGTGATAAAATCATATCATCATTAGGTTGATTCATAGCCACTAATTTACCACCTAAAAACTGTCTTAAATTTATGGCAAAACTATGTAATTCTCCGCCCCCGGGGAAATCACTTAAATCAGCGTTAAACACAATAAAAGGCGTCGGACTATTTAATGAGACAAATAAGTTATTAACATGACTAAATTCAAATACAAAATCAACCAAACTTAATTGACGAATTCGCACTAGAAATAAACCTTCAAAATGTTTATTAGCGTTAATTAATTGTTGTAAATCATTTGGAAAAAGTCTTTGCATGCTTTTATTCTACAACAAGATTGTGACAAGTTTGTTATTTATTAATAAATAAGATACAATTTATTAAGGAAAATCAAGGAGAAAATATATGAGACAAGGCTTTATTGTTTTAATAAGTGGTCCATCAGGTGTAGGCAAAGGAACACTTATTCATAGTTTACTTGCCGATCAAACATTGAACTTAAGTTTTAGCGTTTCAATGACTACAAGAAAACCACGTCCTAATGAAAAAGATGGGATTCATTATTTTTTTGTTAGTCATGAAACATTTTTGAAAAACATCGAGGAAAACAATTTTTTAGAGCATGCTCAGTTTGTTGGAAATCGCTATGGAACGCCTCGCGACTATGTTGAAAAATTATTGAATGAAGGCAAAAATGTTTTAATTGAAATTGAAGTTGATGGTGCCCGTCAGTTATTAAAAAATGTTGATAGTGAAAAAGTTCTTTCCCTTTATATAATGCCCCCTTCAGTTCAAGAATTAGTAAGACGCTTACGCTTACGTGGCTCGGAAGACGAAGCAACAATACAGCGTCGCGCTGAAAGATTTAAAGAAGAAATTAAATATAAAGACCAATATCAGCACATTATCATAAATGATGAGTTAGAAACGTGTATTAATGATGTTAAGGCATTAATTCGGGAGAAGATGAATATTTAAATATGCAACTCATTGAAGTTTTTACACAATATTCAAAATTAAATCGTCCTTTTACATATTATTATGATGGCGATGATTTAGAAGTTGGAGTAAGAGTTCTCATCGATTTTAATAATCGTGAAATTGTTGGTTATGTAGCGGCCGTCAAAAGCACCAAAGAGACAATTGAAACGGCAAGTAAACGCCTAGGCTTTGAGCTTGCTAAAATAACAAAGATTCTCGATGAAAAACCACTCTTAACTAACGAATTAATGGAATTGAGTGAAAATGTTACTAGTTATTACTTAACAAATCGGATTAGTGTTTTAAATGCGATGTTACCACCCTCACTACGGCCTAGTAAAGGTAGTTTAAGTGCGCCAAAGATTGCAATGCAAAAAAAAGTAAGTTTTAAACCTGAATTTACTGATTTTGATAAGTTAACAGATAAACAAAGTTCATTATTAAGTGAAATAATGACGCATGGTAGTGTTTTACAAACTTCAAAAAATAGAACGCAAATAATGCAGCTATTAAATAAAGGTGCTGTAATTGTGGAAGAGATTGAAAAATACAGATTACGCTACGAAGATTATCCGCGTGAAGATCCACATGAATTAACCAATTTGCAAAAAGAAGCAGTAAAATCCATTTTAGAAGATTATAAAGAGACATTTTTGCTCCATGGTATTACCGGAAGTGGTAAAACAGAAATATATCTTGCCCTTGCCGCTCACTATTTAGCACAAAATAAACAAGTTATAATGCTCGTACCAGAAATTGCTTTAACTGGAACAATGCTTGCTAATTTTTATCGAAGATTTGGTAAGAAAATTGCTATCCTTCATAGTGAACTTACACCAGCTGAAAAATACGATGAATACCGTCGCATCAGCGCTGGTGAAGTTGATATTGTTGTTGGTGCCAGGAGTGCTATTTTTGCCCCATTACAAAATATTGGACTTATTATATTAGATGAAGAGCATGCTGAAACTTATAAGCAAGATGTTGCACCTTTTTACCACGCCTTAACTGTAGCGCAAATGCGGGCGAAAAGCTTTAACGCTAAAGTATTAGTTGGTAGTGCAACACCAAGCATTGAAACGATGGCGCGCGCTAGAAAAGAAGTTTATGGTTATTATTACCTAGGTGAAAGAATTAACTTGCAGCCCTTACCAGAAACGACAGTTGTTAATATGTTAGACTATAAAAATGTTACCACTACTTCACCATATATTTCTAAGTTATTAGCGACCGAAATTAGAAAAGCTATTGATGCCAAGACACAAGTGATTTTATTAGTAAACCGGCGGGGGTACGCCACTTTTGTAAGTTGTCGTGAATGTGGCGAATCTAAAAAGTGCCCTGCCTGTGCGATATCACTCACCTATCATAAAGTAGGAAATAACCTAAAATGCCATCACTGTGGCCTTTCTTTCCCTAAAAATGATCCTTGCATCAAATGTGGTAGCACTAATTTCTCATATACTGGATTTGCCACACAAAAAGCTGAAGAAGATATTCAAAAAATGTTTCCTGATGCACGGATCTTGCGGCTTGATAGTGATGTGAGTCGTAAAGATAAAACACCACAAGTAGTGTTAAACAAATTTATGAACCACGAAGCAGATATTTTAATTGGTACGCAAATGGTTTCGAAAGGTCATGATTTCCCATTAGTTAGTTTAGTGGCAGTAATTGGCACTGATGCTAATTTATCAATACCCTCATTTAGAAGTAGTGAACGAACATTTCAGCTAATCACCCAAGCGATTGGTAGATCAGGTCGCGAAAAAATAAAAGGGAAGGCGATTATTCAAACAATGATGCCAGAACATTATGTTATTCAACATGCAAAACAACAAGATTATTTTGGATTTTATGAAGTTGAAATTAGACATCGTTATTTAACAAGTAATCCGCCTTTTTATTTTTTATTATCAATTACGATGAGCCATCAAAACGAAAGAACGGTAAAAGATACTATATTAACATTAAAACTAAATCTTATTAAAGCACTGGGTGAAGATGCGACTGTGATTGGTCCAACCGCTACTTTTTACCCAGCAAGTGGTAAAACCTTTAACGAAACACTTATTGTGCGGTATAAAAATTATTTTAAAATTAAACCAGCACTTTTAACTACATTAAGTCCATTTAGAGAACAATCTTCTCTTTATGTACATATAAATGTTGATCCATATGATGTATAGAAAGGAAAAATATTATGGTCATTATTAAAATTTATTCTCAAGACATTTATGTCGCTGCTGAAATCAGTGTTAAATACGCTGATGCTATTGCTAAAACACTAGGTTTAACAAAAGAAGATGTATTCTTACTCGGTAGTGATGGTGCTTTAATCGCGGAAGGTGTTGATCAAGTAAGTTGGTTTACATATTTAGAAGTTACTATTCCTGCAAATTTAAAGCACAAACAAGATGCATTAAGCAAAACGCTTTTAGAAATATTCAATAATTATGGTGTCCACCTTATGATTAAATATGACTATGTAACAAAAGATAATATTGTTAAAATTTTAAACCCTGATTTTAAAGTTTTTAATGAAACAATGGTTGAAGTTTTGCCTACTGGCAATTACTACGATGAAGATGATGTCGACTGGGATGATGATTGGGACGAAGACGAAGACAAAGACGACTAATTTTCTAATTAATTAGAAACACCTTTAAAAAGAGTGATATACTAATATAGGTAGGTACATATGATAAAACACATTTTAGACACAACAGAAAAAATCATTGATGGGAGTCTCCCTTATCAACAATTTAGTAAGGACTTAAAGCAAGATAATAGTTACTCACAAAGTGAAAAGCATCAGTTTCGTACTTTAGTTAATGCTCTTTTAAACAGATACTTCCGTTATTTGTATTCTTTAACTGAAGGCGAAGAAACAACTCTAACTCAATTTGAAGTTTTAGCATTAAGTCTCTTTAGTTTTAATCGTGAGAAAAAAGTTGTGCCTTTATCTTATGAAGAGTTTCTTGCTGCGCTTCCTACTGATATACAAGTTAAATTTGAACAAGAATATCCTGATGAAAGTTTTCCAATTCGAATTCCAAAACATTTTCATAGTGAAAACCCAGCGCTTTCTTTAGCCGCTCGCTTTAGTGTACCATTAGCACTTACCAAACAATTAATTGCAGATATAGGACGGAAAAACCTCCTTAAATTCCTTACAAATAGATATCGTGAAACATATGGTCTTATTAATCAAAATGTAATTAGTGATGAAGATTTCTTTGCTAATATGCCACTTTTTATTCGTGGCTTAAAACCTGGTGAATATGAATATAAAGGGAAAGAGTATATCAAGAAAACACCAGCGTACAATAACAATGAAATTGTAATTGCTAGTCAAACATTATTAGATGTTGTCGATATTATCGAAAGCAAAAAACCTAAAAATTTGTTATTTGTGCAACACGAAGATACATCCTTAATGCTTGTACTTGCGCTTAAATATCCTGAAATTCAAATTCATTTTTATAAAGATGATAATCGCTCAAAATATATCGTGCGCCATTTAGTACGGAAGTTTTCATTAGAAAATGTTACTTATGTAGATAAAATTACCCAAACTTATGACTTTGTGCTCACAACACTGCAAAGTTCAAATATTAATGGTGATATTCGCCATCGTGATTTTTACTTCCGGTTACCAGACAACTTACAATTCTTTGCTGCAAAGGGCCGGGAAGAGTTAGAAGAGCTAAAAGATTATGTAAATGAAGATGGACATTTAATGTTTATCACGACTACCGTATTGCGGTTTGAAACTCACTTGCAAGCAGTGGGTTTTGTGCGTGATTATCCAGAGTTTGAATTAATACTTGAAAAACAACATTTCCACTTTACACCTAATAATGAAACGCTCTATTATGCCCTTTTAAAGAAAGGTGCCCATGTCGAAGAAGCTTAATTTTTATGACTATTCTTTACCTAAACTCCAAGACTTTTTATTAAATGAGGGGTTTAAAAAATATAGTGCAACTCAAATGTTTGAGTGGGTCTATTTAAAAGACGAATTAGATTTTAATAATATGAGTAATTTAGCGTTAGTTACACGCGAATTTATGATTAATAATTTTACTTTTGCATTACCAACAGTTCATGAACTACAAGAGAGTGAAGACGGTACTGTTAAACTTCTTTTAAAGCTTGGTGATGGATCACTCGTCGAAACAGTTTTGATGCGCTATCGTTATGGCAATAGCGTCTGTGTTTCAACGCAAGTCGGATGCAATATGGGGTGTCGCTTTTGTGCGTCAGGGCTTTTAAAGAAAAAGCGCGACTTAACACCTGGTGAAATGCTTGGTCAAGTATTAATGATTAATGAATATCTAAAAGGTCGTGGTGAATTAAAACTTACAACGCATGTCGTACTTATGGGGACTGGGGAGCCGTTTGATAACTTTGAAAATATTTTAGATTTTATTGACTTATTAAATAACCCAAAATCACTTGCGATTGGTGCTCGTCATATTACAGTTTCAACGGTGGGTTTAGTCCCTAAAATTAAAAAATTCGCCGATTTAAAATTACAAGTAAAGTTAGCCATTTCTTTACATGCGGCTACTGATGAAAAGCGGAATCAAATTATGCCAATTAACAATGCTTATCCTTTAAAAGAAGTACTTTCTGCCGTGAAATACTATGAAAGTAAAACTAATAAGCGCGTGACTTATGAATATATTATGCTTAATGATTTTAATGATACTTTGGAAGACGCAAGAGCCTTAGTTAACCTAGTTAAAGGCACAAATGGTTTTGTTAATTTAATCGCGTATAACCCAATTGCGGAATTTGATTATGAACCATCAACTCGTGATCATGTTTATAAATTTGCTAATTATCTAAAAAGCATGGGAGTGCAAACAACTGTACGTAAAGAGTTTGGTAGTGATATAGATGCGGCCTGCGGACAATTACGGGCAAAAGTGGAGAAGAAACGTGGCAACAACAGTTAAAGGAACATTCGCTGCTAAAAGTGATCGTGGCTTAGTTAGACTTCACAATGAAGATCGTGCCGCAGTCCTTTTAAACCAAAAGGGTGATTTACTCTTTGTTGTTTGTGATGGTCTTGGCGGTCATAATAAAGGTGACTTTGCATCCAAATTAGCGATTGACATGCTGATGACTGCTTTTGCTAATAACCGTGGTTTTTTAACGACAAATAGCATCAAACGTTTCTTTAATAAAAATATTCGCGCTATTAATAAAGCCATCTTTGAAGAAAGTATTTTATCCCCAGATATGAACAATATGTCAACAACATTAAATGCTGTAGTATTAACGCGGTCAAAATTGTGCAATGTTAATATTGGTGATAGTCGTTTTTATTTATGTACGGATGATGAAATGTATTTAATGAGTGAAGACCAAACAGTTGTCGGTTATTTAGTGCGCACAAATCAAATTACCCCCGAAGAAGCACTAGTGCACCCCAAACGTCACATCTTAACAAATGCGCTTGGTACGATGCCAACTGTTACTTTTGATTTTAGGAAGTTTCAATATCGGGGTGAACGAATTTTAGTGTGTAGTGATGGTCTTTACAACATGCTTGATAGCGAAGATATTTTAGGAATATTACGCACAACACAAACAGCGGAATTTAAAGTAGACGCACTCGTCGCTCTCGCCAATCATCGCGGTGGAGCCGACAATATAGGAGTAGCATTATGGGAGCCAGATAATGATTAGAATAGGTGATTTAATTGACAATCGATATCGGATTGTAAGTTTGCTTGGTGAAGGCGGAATGGGAACAGTTTATGAAGCAGTCGACATCATTACCAAACGTAATGTCGCGCTGAAGTTTTTAAAGGCTAATGTCGCTCGTGATAAAGTGAATCTTGCCCGTTTTGAAATTGAAGCCAAAGCAACTGCGACTTTAAATCATCCAAATATTGTTCGTGTCATTAGTGTAGGCAAGTATGAAAATTTACCTTACATGGTGAATGAATTAATAGTCGGTAATAACTTAGAAGATGAACTGCAAACGCGCGGTCGCTATACATTTTTAGAAGCTGCTGATATTATTGATCAGCTGTGTAACGCTGTTAGTTTAGCGCATAAAAACGGGGTAATTCATCGTGATATAAAACCAAGTAATATTTATATTACTAAAGAAGGACTTGTTAAACTTGGGGACTTTGGTATTGCTCGTTATAGTGACTCAAAGCGTGTCACAAGTAACACAAATATTGTTGGTAGCGCCCATTACTTAGCGCCCGAAGTGTGTCGTGGTGGCGAAGCTTCACCACGCAGTGATATTTATGCTTTAGGTATTAATTTCTTTGAATTAATTACAGGTCATGTTCCCTTTGACGGTGATTCGAATGTGGCAATTGCGGTAAAACAAATTAAAGAGAAGTTTCCAAGTCTGCGTAAGTATGTTAAAAATACCCCGAAAGCTATTGAGAAAATTATTAAAAAATGTTGTAAGAAAAATCCACGGGAACGCTATCCTGATGTTGAATCATTACAACAAGATATATTACAACTTAAGACTAACCCAAAACTTTTACGGCCACGGCAATCAATTTGGGTGCGCTGGTTTGGGTTTGTCTCTGAGGACTAGATGGCTGGATTAGTTATTAATAAACAAAAATCAAGTTTTATCGTAGAGAAAAATGGTGAAACTTATGTAACTAAACCAAGCGGTAATTTAATTAAATCGCGCCAGACTATTTATGTCGGGGATTATGTTGAAATTGATACGGAAAATAATTTAATTAGTGAGCTTCTACCACGGCGAAACTTTTTAGTAAGACCACCAATTGCCAATGTTGATATTGTGTTAATTGTCATGTCAATGGTGCAACCTGATTTCAGTCTATTTTTAGTCGAAAAGTTTCTTAGTTACGCTAATTTTGCGGAAATTAAGCCACTAGTCATCATTACAAAGCAAGATAAACTTGACACTGATGACTTGTTAAAGGAAGTACAAGATAGTCTTGATAAACTACACGTTAAAAATTATGTTGTCAATAATAAAAGTGGTGAAGGACTTGATGCTGTGCGCAAATATTTGCATGGCAAAGTTGTGGCACTTATGGGGCAATCTGGTGTCGGAAAATCAAGTTTTATAAACGCTTTAACAGATTATGACCGCGAAGTTGGTAAGTTCTCAATTAGCATTAACCGTGGTCGACATGTCACTAAAGAAGTAATAATGCTTCCGTTTAACGCCGGATATTTAGTTGATACACCAGGCTTTTCTTCCTTTGAATTACCGCTAACGAAAGGCGACCTTGCCGAAAACTTCCCGGGATTTAAAAAGTATATTGGTACTTGTAAATTTAATAATTGTCTCCATCTTAGTGAAATAGGCTGTACCGTTAAGGCCGATGTTGAAGCTGGGCTTATCAGTGAAGAAAGTTATAATAATTATGTTATGATAAGTGATGAGTTAAAGTTATATAGTGAGGATTATAAATGAAACAGAAAGTTTATGTTGCCCCATCTTTATTAGCTGCGGATTTCAAAAATTTACATCGCGAACTATTAATTTTGCAGCAAAACAAGGTTAAATATTTACATTTTGATGTTATGGATGGACATTTTGTTCCAAATTTATCATTTGGGATTCCAATTTTAGAAGCACTTAAACCTCATTATAAATTTATTTATGATGTACATTTAATGGTTACTAATCCTGAATTTATTGCTCCAAAATTTGTGGAAGCTGGAGCGGATATCGTTACTTTTCACCTTGAAGCAATGAAAACTGGTAATGATGTTGTTACACTAATTAAAGAATTACGACTGATGGGTGTAAAGGTAGGTATTAGTATTAAACCTGATACACCTGTTGAAGACTTAGCGCCGATTTTAAAAGATATCGATTTAGTGCTTGTGATGTCAGTTGAACCAGGCTTTGGTGGACAAAGTTTCTTACGTAGTGCTTTACATAAAATTGAATGGCTTGATGAAGAGCGCAAAAAGTATAAATATAATTACTTGATCGAAGTTGATGGCGGTATCAATGCTGAAACTGGGGCACTTTGTGCTGAAGCAGGCGCTGATATTCTTGTCGCGGGTTCATACTTATTTGGTAAAGAAGACATTAATGAAAGGATAAAGGGATTACGTAATGGATAAGAGTATTGTTCATATTGCTTTTTTTTCATCATTATCACTGTTTGTGATTACTTTAATTTTTCAATTATCACTTTATCGCACTAAACAAAATCGGAAGTTTTCGTTTCGTAATGAGCTGCCTTTTGAACTTGTACAAGGCGCCGATATCAAATTTATCAATTATCACTATGTATTATTGTTTCTTGTGACGATCGCTAATTTATTATTTGCCTTTAAATATTTAGATCATATTTATAATTGGTACGAATATTTATTAGTCGGTTCACTCGTATTAAGTGCGATAATGCTCTATCTTATTTTCTTTATTAAAGTATTTGAAATTAAAAAACATATTATCGTTGTTATCTTACAAGCTTTATCTGTTGTCACAAGTTATCTTTCATTTGGTTTATTTGCGCACATTAGTCCATTTGGTAAACAAAATATCGTCTTTGGTATTTTTGGTTACTTATTTGCGCTTATTGGGATGTTAGTGTTACTTAATCCACGACTTCGCAAATGGCCGATTATGGATAAAGTTTTACAGCAAGATGGAACGGTACTTATTTTGCGACCGCGCTATTTTATGCTAGCGCTTTATGAATGGGGTTTTATTGCCGCACAGTTTTTATTAATGATTGTAATGTACGCTTATCTTTATGTTTAAGTAGAAAGAAGAAGATAATAAAAAAAACTCACTTTGTTGTGAGCTTTTTTTATACTTTGGCGGACTTGTTAAGTGAGCGATATGCTCTTGCAGACATCCGGACGGTTTGGACTTTGCCATCAACTTCAACTTTATAGTTTTGTAAGTTTACGCCCCAGCGCCGTCTAGTTGCGCGAAGAGAGTGACTGCGTTTATTGCCACTTAAGGGTCCTTTGCCTGTTACTGGACAATGTCTAGCCATAATTTCCTCCCCATTCAATAAATGCTACATTAAGATAACATTAATGTTATAAATTTGCAAATATAAAAAGTTAAATTTTGAAAATTATTGCAAATTTGCACATATTGTTAATAAATACCTTTGTTATTAATGTGTATTTTAGTCCACATTATGTTATACTCTCTCTATGGATTTAATTAATAAGAATATCGGTGAAAAAATAAAAAGTAGAAGATTGCGTTTAGGCTACTCACAATTAATGTTATCGGAACTTGCTCATGTATCCCGTGACCAAATTTCACGGATTGAAAGCGGGAAGATAAATTTTACATTAGCGACACTATTTAAAATTTGTCGGGCGCTTAGAATTAAACCTCATAAATTGCTTAAAGATGCTGAACAAGAAGAATATTTTTCAATTGCAAAAAGAAGGATTGATAGTATAAAAGCTAATACTTAATTTTGGGGAATCTGCGTAATAATTCCTCTTTATCGATAAGATTAGTGCAGCGTTCAAGCATCGTGTTATACACTTTTTTCTTTGGATCATGCGCTAAATAGCGCTCATCGCCAATTCGCGTAAAGAAGCGGATACTAAGCTTCTTCCCGGAATATACTTTATCAATATAAATGATGTCATCAAATTTATAATAAAGGATATTGCTACCTTTATGGTGTACTATTTCATGTTTTGTTAGTTCATAATAACTATTTTTATAACCAAATATTAAATATATTGCAGTAATAATTGTCCAGCCACCCACTGTTAGATAGTGATTTAAGGTTGGTGGAAACTTAATACCAACTATGAGATAGAAGATGATACTCATTAATAAATATATTGGTAAATAAATTAAAAGTAATCCTTTAAAACTCGTGTAAATTCGTTTGTCTTTCATGTTGTTTGAATTCGCGTACTAAAGTCATTAAATTGTGCTTTAAAATTATTAACTTCTTTCCGCACTCCTTGTTCTAATTTTTTAACTTCATCAAGGTCATTTGTGAAGTCATTTATTTTAATCCGCACGGCTTCATAAAGTTTAAAGTAAAGTGATAATAAATATTTTTCAAAATCTATTTCGAGCCGTAAATCTTCTGGACTTATTAAATATTCGTGGACGAATAACGAGGCAAAGGCATAATGCGAATAAAGGTCAACCATGTTAATTCTTTCAAGTAGTGTCCGCAAAGAATACTCGCGCGATTTAAATAAATCACCCGCCCAACCGTAACGTTCTGCAACATAATCTGGCACACCTTTAAAGCCTAGTTGTTGTTTAGTTTCTTTTGCTTTGCTTTTTTGTGTTTGCCGACTCGCATCTACGACCTTAACACGCATCAGCGCAATGTTGCGTCTCTCATTAAATTTACCAACTAGATTATCGTTTTCGTAAAGTATTAACAAGGTCGTTGTTGTTTCTAAGAGACTGCGCCAAATGATGAAGGAGTCATTATAAAATTCGCGTTCTAAGAGCATTATTCCTGACACTAATTCTTGAAAGAACCGGCTTGTTAAGTTGTAAAGAGTTAGTTTTGGATCTTTTATTTTTTGAAAATCATATCTTAATAAATTTTGATAACGATGATCAATTAAGTTTTCAAATTGTAAGATTGTCGGGTCAACATATTCATCACGTGTAAAAGTGTGTTCAGGATTTTGTTTAGCCTCCTCCGCTAGGATAAAATCTTCAATGATATGGTAAATATAAGCATCATTTTTAAAATATGTTTTTTGATGTTCAATGCTGTTATTTTTAATCGTATGATTATGTCTTTTGATAATGATTTCCGCAAATACTGCAAATGAACGAGCACGATGTCTAAACTTTTTTTGGTAATCAGGATAAGCATTTTTAATTGCTCTACGGAAGTAATCAAGTTTCTCATTCGTGTTTGGTGAAATTTGAATATTATCACTTAAAAGGTCACTAACAGTATTGCGACTAAGTTCATAATTTGCCATATGTTACCGCCTTTCTATTATTATTTTAAACGAAATTAAATATTTCTCTTTTATTATACAAGTTTAATACCAATTCATTTTTTTATATGTTAATATAAAACATATAACCGAAGGAGATTATTTTTTTTGAGTCTATTTACAATCATACCTAGTAACTTCTTCTCGATTCTTGCGAGTAAGAATAAAGAGATATATGCTGAAGCACTTCTTTTACTACACCATTCAATTCAAGACAATGAATTATTAATAAAGAAGCGCGATTTTACTCGTAATTTGCGTGACCGTTTAAATGAACTAGCGCTTAGTGTTGATTTTGACGCGGAAGAAGAAGGCGATGAAGACGAAATCGTTAATCATAGCGATAAAGCGGCATTTATCGTTCGTCGTTTAGAAGAATGCGGCTGGATTGATGTTGAAGTTAATCCTGATAATTTTGAAGAATACATTGCGCTTCCAAGTTATAGTATTAATGTTATTTCCTTATTAAACGATTTAGTGAAAGAAAGCACTGCTGAATACGTTTCGCTTGTGCACGCGACTTATAGCGAACTTAAGTTAGAAGATGATATGCGCGATGAATTTATGTATGCGACATTAGTGCGGGCATTTGAAAATACAAAACGCCTTAATGTCGAACTTATCACCTTAGCGCACAGCATCCGCATTTTCCAAAATCGCTTAGGAAAAGTATTTAGCACTAATAACATTTTAAGTGATTATTTTGACTTATATAAAACGCGCGTGAGTGACCGTTATTATCACCCGCTTAAAACATTTGATAGTGTCGCTAAATTTAAGCGACCAATTTTACAAATTTTACAAAAGTGGTTGTATGACGATGATATCCGTCAACAACTAGTGACACAGTCATTAATGTGGAGCCGCAACAAAGACGCAAAAGCGGCCGAAGCCGATATTATTAATAAAATTAACTACATTGCTGATATGTATGAAAGAGTTAATGAGACAATTGACCAAATTGATCAAAAACACTATGAATACACGAAAGCTAGTGCTTCAAAGATTTTATATTTAAATGCTGCGGATAAATCGATTAAAGGTCACCTTGATTATATTTTTAAGACTTATGCTGAAACATTAAGTAAAGGTGAAAGTGTCGCGCCGATTCTTAACGGGATTAATCAATCAATTACATTCCAACAACATGGTTACATTACCCCTGATTCATTAACCTTACCAATTGTTCGTCAATTACGCGCTGAAAGTATTCCGATGTCACTTACTGACTTTGATGATGTGCGTGATATGCTAATGCAAGGGTTCCTTGATGAGACAAGTAGCCAATTTTCTAATGATGCAATCTTTGAATTTATGGATATCGCGTTTGATGAAGAAAGTGAAGTACATATTAGTGATATTGCTTTACCGTCATTTGACGCATTCTTACTTTTAATTTTAGCAACAATTAAAACGAGTGATGAACAATGTTTTTACATAATCGAAACCGAGGAAGGTAGTGTTAGTAGCTATGGTTACCGATTACCGAACTTAACATTCGTACGAAAGGAGATTACCTTATAATATGTTTGAAGAAGCCTTTTTACAATTAACAAGAGCAGATCAAGACGCCTTTGCTAAAGCAATTAATGAATTATTACTTAATAGTTTTATCGTGCGTGATGAATTTGATCGTCGCGAAAAAACAATTAAAATTAATCCGACTTATCGGTTTATTGAACGCTATTACGACTTAATTAATGCCTATTTAAGTTTTGCAGGCTGGCGTGTTGATAAAGATTTAATATTAGGTGTATTTAGCCTCGTTAATGAATATAATCACAACCGCTTACGCTTTGATCGTGAAGTAAGCTTAGTGTTATTTGTCTTGCGCCTAATTTATGAAGAAGAACGGAAAGAAGGGGGACATGTTGGCGATTCTGTGTACTTAACAACACCACTTGTGATGAAAGTAATGCATGATCGTGGCATTGGTTTTCCAAATAAACGCCTAAGTGGGCGCTTAATTGGTCGTTGTTTAAAAGAAATCGCGGCACATAATATTATTGCTAGAGTCTCGGGAAGTTATGATGAGGGTAATGTTACTTTCTACTTATTACCATCGATTACTTTTGCCGTTGATAATGAAAAAATTGTCGCAATTAGCGAAGCTCTCGAAAAATTAGCCTTACGCGATGCAGGCACCGAGGGAGGTAATGTATGAAATTATTAAAAACAGTCAAAATTATTAATTGGCACTATTTTTGGAATCAAACCTTAAATTTTGAACAAATCGTCTTCCTGACTGGGGTGAACGCTAGCGGGAAGTCAACACTTATTGACGCAATGCAAGTTGTGCTCCTTGGTGATACTTCCGGCCGCCACTTTAATAAAGCCGCCGCGGAAAAATCAAACCGGACATTACGCGGATATTTACGCGGGGAACTTGGCGACTCGTTAGAAGGCGGATTCCACTATTTACGGAACGGACGCTTTACTTCTTACATTGTTTTAGAGTTTTATGATGATGTTAATGATGATCACTTTAACTTAGGGATTGTCTTTGATGTGTTTGATGACGGCGGGGTTGATCATCGCTTCTTTATGTTAGAAGCACCAATGCCGGAAAACGAATTTATCGTCGATAATGTCCCGATGGAATATAAAGATTTAAATTTATTTTTCCAAGAACATTATCCAAATAAATACAAATTCTTTGACACGAACCGTCAATATCAGGATGCCCTTAAACGGAAACTTGGTAATTTAAAAGATAAGTATTTTAGTCTCTTAAAGAAAGCTGTTAGTTTCTCACCCATTACGGATATTACGACTTTTATTACTGAATATGTCACTGAAGCACAAGGCAATATTGATATTGCACCAATGCAAGAAAATATTTTGCAATATAAAAAGCTTGAAGACGAAGCAGCGCTGATGCGTTTTAAAGTTGAACGCTTAAATGAAATAGCTAAAAACTATGAAATATACAAAGGTCATAAAGAACAATTAACACTTTTTGAATATGTCTTAGAAAAAGCAACACTACAAAATGACTTAAATCGACTAGCAACTTATGATAATCAATATCTAGGTTATCAAAAACGCTTAACAGATATTGAAAGTGAACTTGCTGATTTAGATGTTGACCTTGCTGAACTTAATAAACGCCGTGTTAAATTAATTCAAGATAGTTCAAGTAATGATACTTATCGCATCACTGATGAAATTAATGAACATAAAAAAGTCGCAGAAGAAAAAATTAAAAGTCTTAAATTCTTAAATATGCAAGTCCGTAGTGACTTAGAAAATTATGTCCTAACATTTGATAGACTCGCTAATGAAGTTTTAGAAAAAGTTAGTGCGATGGATGAAAAACGGCTAAAGAAAGACGGATTATATGCGCGCGAAGAACTACTTGAAAGCGCCGAAACAATTATTAAAGAAAATCATAAAATCACTAGTGTTTTAAATAAAGACATTAATGAACTTAGTGAAACAATGCTTAATGATTGGCGCAGTGCTCAAGCGAAATTTAAGCAACATCTTGGGGCTTTTAACTTAAGTCTTGGTCGTTTAATTAATGACTATCAAGTAAATGAAGCAATTTTAAAACAACAAGAACTAGATTTACGCGGTGGTGGTAAACCATATGAATATAGTCTTGTGCAAATTCGCAATGAATTACAAAATAAACTTTCGGCAAAATATGGTCATAAAGTCGAAGTAAGTATTTTTAGTGACTTAATTGATATTCGCGATGCGAAGTGGACAAATGCGATTGAAGGTTACTTAGGTGGCCAACGCTTCCATCTTTTTGTTGAAGGTGAATATTTCCTTGATGCTTATGAATTTTTAAAAGGACTTTTACAACAATATAATTTCTATGGCACAAATTTAGTGGACGTTGACGCGATAATTGAGCGCCGCTTTAGTGCAATGCCAAATTCTGTTGCTGAAGAAATATTAACTGACCACATTGGGGCAAGAGCATACGCTGATTTCTTGCTTGGTCGTTTACAAAAATGTAATACAATTCAAGAAGCACGCAATAGTGGTAATGGTATTACGCCTGATACTGATCTTTATCGGAACTTTACTTTTGGGCGTATTAATCCGCGCTTATACCAACAAAAATATATTGGACGCCGCGTAGAAGAGGCGGATGTTAACGCGAAGAAAGCTGAACTTGCTGCTCACGCTGAAACATTACGGTCTTATCAAGAGTTACTGCAAGCACTCTTACCAGGCAATGATGTCGAAATTGTTAACACTAACGAAATCGCCGCCCTTGGCAGTCAAGTTAAGCGTATTCAAGAATTACCAAGTCTTGAACAAAGCATTGTCTTTTATGATGAAGAACTTGGCCGTCATGACTTAACACTAATTGAAGGAATTCATCGCCGGATTGGCTTAGTCGAAGCAGATATTAAAGGTATTGAAGACCAAAAATCAAGTTTAGTGGAAGAGCGCGGTAAGATTTCCACAAACATGCAAATTTTAAAGAATGAAAGAATGCCGGAAACAAAAGCAATCATTAAAGAACGGCAAAGTAAACTTGAAGAAAATTATGATGCTTTCTTTATTAACGATGTCGCCGAACCATTCTTCCAAAACTTAATTGCCGAAGGTAAGAATCCGCTTGATATTAATGCTGAATATCGGCAAGCATTTAGCAATGCGCTCTACCTCTCAAATAGTGTCTTCAATCAAGTGAAGAAACTGCGTAAAGAGTATGTTGTTGATTATCGTTTAACATATGACGTTGAAACTTTACACAATGACGACTTCCAAATGGAATTAAATGACTTGTTAGAAGTTAAATTACCAGAGTACGAAGAAAAAATTGCGGATGCATATCGTAAAGCGGTTAAACAATTTAAAGATGACTTCATTTCGAAATTGCGGAATGCAATTGAAACGGTTGAAGATCAAATTGCTGAACTTAACGAAGCACTTAGTATGTCTACATTTGGTGAAGACTCGTATCAATTCACGGTTAAACCAAGTACAGTATATCGGCAATATTACGATATGATTAAAGACGATTTATTACTTAAAGTAACGGATGACGATAGTGAGTTCTTCCAAAAATATGACGATGTGATGAAAGATTTATTCGCGCAAATCGTGTTAGCGGGAGACGGTGATAAAAATGCGGCAGTGCTCGCTAATGTTGAAAAATTCACCGATTACCGTAATTATTTAGACTTTGACTTAATTGTCCGCAATAAAGATGGCCACGAACAACGCTTATCACGCGTATTAATGAAGAAGTCTGGTGGGGAAACACAAACCCCGTTCTACATTAGTGTACTTGCTAGTTTTGCTTATCTCTATCGCGTTAATGAACCAGGTGAACTTAGCAACAGCGCCCGTCTTATTATCTTTGACGAAGCGTTTAGTAAAATGGATAGTGGGCGGATTAAAGAATCAATTCGCTTATTACGCCGCTTTGGCTTACAAGCAATTATTAGTGCCCCAAGTGATAAAGTGGCTGATATTAGCCCCTTAGTCGATGAAACACTTGTTGTATTACGCGGTAAAAATCATAGCACAGTGCAATTATTTGCGAGAGAAGAGGACTTAACTTAACCGCAAAGAAAGGAGAATTATGGAAGCAAAGTTTGTTGACGGAATAAGAGCATATCACATGCGCTTACGTCGCCGCTACTTAGTGGAACTATTTGTTACCATTAGCGTTTT
>DBRT01000039.1:0-21725 GCA_002306335.1 Caryophanales bacterium UBA1361 | reverse complement strand
ACGAAGTTTGATTATTATACACTTTTTAATGAAGCGGGCATGAATGTTAAAAGTGGGGCGATTAAAGGTGTTGCGCCTTACGAATTTAATAAGCGGCTTTTTCATGTTGTATATGTGTATGACGATGAAAAATATAGTGCGATTATTCACTTGCCAAGTATTGATTCACCTTATTACATCCAAATCCATAACGGTAATTTTGCTCCACCTGAAGCTTACGCTGATAATTTAATTGTAAAGATTGCGTATGTTTCTCCCTACAAACTACAATACTATGCCTCAAGTAGTGCCACAAATGCTAAAATATATTTACGAAAAGAAAATGAAACGCGCTTTGTTAAATTTATCAAAATTTATCAGGCGACTTATCAATATGTGACAACCTTCACTGATGAATATTTAAAAGTTGAAGGGCTAACTTCACCGGGTCGATTACGGCTAGGTGAAAAATATGATAATAAACATTACCATGAGCTTTTAACGAGATTACGCTTGTTACAAGCCTTAATGTCAGCGATGCTTGAAAGGGGGAAGTAAAAGGATGGCAAAAGAGCTTATCGCAATGATTTTAGCGGGAGGTAAAGGGACACGTCTCTACGAGCTAACCCGCAAAGACGCTAAACCAGCGGTGCATTTTGGCGGAAAATACCGCATCATTGACTATGCCTTAAGTAACTGTGCGCATAGTGGCATCGATACAGTTGGTGTCTTAGCCCAATATGAATCGATTAGTCTTAGTCGTTATATAGGTAACGGCGAAAAATGGGGATTAAACGGGATTAGAAGTAGTACAGTAACAATTGCGCCCCGGCAAACTGATAGCGGCAGTAATTGGTTTATTGGTACTGCTGATGCGATTTATCAAAACTTGGAATTTATTGATTCGTATAATCCCGAAAATGTTTTAATTTTAAGTGGTGACCATATTTATCGGATGGATTATTCGAAAATGCTTGAAACACATTTAGAAAATAACGCTGATTTAACAATTTCTGTCATTGAAGTCACACTTGAAGAAGCTAAGCGCTTTGGGATTCTTAGCGCTGATGAAGACGGACGGATTACTGAATTTGTGGAAAAACCACTAAAACCAAAATCAACACTAGCGAGTATGGGTATTTATATCTTTAACTATAAAGTATTACGCGAAGCACTCGTTAAAGATGCCGCTGATGAAAATAGTTCCCATGACTTCGGTAAAAATATCATTCCAACTTTATTAGCGAATAATAATCGCTTATTTGTCCATCGCTTTGATGGGTATTGGAAAGATGTTGGTACGATTGATTCATTATGGGAAGCAAATATGGATTTAATTGAAATGATGGATGAAGATTTCTATCAAGCCGATAAACATTACTTCAGGCTTTTTAGTGAAGACACAAATAGTGTGCCGCAATACATTGGTAAAAAGGCGAAAGTCACGAATAGTATTGTCAATCAAGGCGCCATTATTTTAGGTGAAGTTGAAGGATCAATTATTAGTAATGAAGTTTTTATTGAAGTAGGGGCAGTTGTAAAAGACAGTGTCATTATGCCTGGCGTTACTGTCGGGCGTAATGCTTATGTTAATAAAGCAATTGTCGCTAATGATTTAGAACTTCCAGAACATTCTAAATATAACGAAGCGGGTGAGAAAGTATTACTCATCCATGAAGGAGTAGTGCAATGAAAGTTTTAGCTTATCTTAATTTACACCATGCCCCACGCCTTGGACCATTAACGACGCGGCGTTCGACTGCTGTTGTTAGTTTTTTAGGGCGTTATGCGATTATGGACTTTATGCTTAGTAACTTTAGCAATAGCGGATTTGACCGGATTGCAACACTAGTCGATAATCATCCTGATTCAGTATTAAAACATTTTGGTAGTCGTAATACTTTTAACATTAACACTAAGTTAGGGTTAGAGATTATTGCTTACAACGAAGGCGGTTCGAAAGCTGGTCCGCGTTATAACACGGATATCGCTAATATCGTCTTTAATGACTGGATTTTAGAGCAAGCTGATCCAAATTATGTTGTCGTTGCTCCAAGTTACTTTATATTACCAATTGATTTTAGGCCGATTTTAAAGCAACATATTGCTAAAAAATCAAAAGTAACAGCGGTATATCAACGCGTTAATAATGCGCGAAATGAATATATTGGACGCGCTATCTTTGATTTAAATAAGGACGGTCATGTTATTAATATTTTACGAAATAAAGGTGAAAAAGATACACGCAATATCGGACTTGAAATTTATATTTTCAATCGTGAAACATTTGATTTCCTCATTCGTGATGCCCAAAACATTAGCTCATTTTATTCCTTAAGTGATATTGTTGCTTACCATGCCTTAAAAGATATAAGGGTCGATACTTATGAGTATGTCGGATATATGCGCTGTATTGATAGTTATCAGCATTATTATGATTATAGTTTTGAATTACTTAACTATCGTATCCGTCGTCAACTCTTCTTACATAATTGGCCGATTTACACCGTAACGCATGATACCCCACCAGCGAAGTATGAAGCAACGGCTGATGTCAAAAATGCGTTTATCGCCAACGGATCATTAATCAGCGGGATGATTAAAAATTCGATTATTTCACGGAATGTCAAGATTGAAGAAGGGGCGGTTGTGGAAAATTCCATTATCTTTACCGATTCAATCGTTAGACGCAATAAAGTGATTAGTCATGCTATTATTGATAAGAAGGCGGAAGTGGCGGTTGCTGCTGAACTAGCGGGTACGCCGGAAGATATACTATATGTTAGAAAAGGAGATCGAGTGTAATGAAAATATTAATGGTAGCAAGTGAAAGTAGTCCACTTGCAAAAACTGGTGGCTTAGCCGATGTCGTCTATGCCTTAAGTAAGGAACTTGCGATTCTTGGGGAAGAAGTAAGTGTAGTGATGCCATTTTACGGCAATATTAAACGGAGTCCTGATCAAGAAATCCGCTTTGTCGCGAATGTCCAAGTCCCTTTAGGCTGGCGCTTTCAAAACGCTAAAGTGTATAAAACATTTATTGATGGTATTACATTTTATTTATTAGAAAATGAATACTATTTTGGCCGTGAAGGATTTTATGGATATGACGATGATACGGAACGCTTTGCGTTTTTTAGTGTCGCTGTTCGCAATATGATGCAAGCATTAAAAATTAAACCAGATGTCGTTCATGTCCACGATTATCATGGCGGCATGGTACCAGCGTTAATCAAAATTCAAAATTCACGCACAAAATTCTTTAATAAAATGAAATTTGTTGTTACAATCCATAACCCCGCATTCCAAGGTGAATTCCATCCGGATTTACTCCCTGATTTTTATGATATTCGGAAGGAGTATTTTGATGACGGAACATTACGTTATCGTGACAAGGTTAATGCGCTTAAAGCTGCGATTGTCTTCGCTGATAAAATTAATACCGTTAGTCCTACGCACGCGGAAGAGCTTTTAACCCCTGAAGGGTCAAAAGGGTTAGACGGTATTTTAAAATTACGGAAAAATGACTTCAGCGGTATTCTTAACGGCATCGATTACGATGAATTTAATCCACAGACTGATAAACATTTACCGTTTAGATATGGTAAAACTAGACCAGGAATTAAGACGAAAAACAAACTTGAACTATTTAAAGAATTAGGCATTAAAGGTGATGTTGATACACCGCTATTTTCGATGGTTAGCCGTTTAACGTGGCAAAAAGGCATTGATTTAGTGCTTCCCGCTATTGTTGAAGTATTAGAAAAAGGTGGCAATGTTGTCGTTGTCGGTAGCGGGGAACATGGGTATGAACAAGCGCTTGAAGAACTGCGCGCTCGCTATCCAGACCGTATGGCAATTTATATCGGTTACAATAATCCACTTGCGCACCGCGTTTACGCAGCGAGTGATTTCTTCTTCATGCCAAGTTTATTTGAGCCGTGCGGTATTGGGCAAATGATTGCCCAGCGCTACGGGACGCTGCCAATTGTGCGTACTACCGGTGGTTTAAAAGATACGGTAATTGGGTATGATGGCACTAATGAAGATGTCGCTGATGGTTTTGTCTTTGATAATTATGACGAATACTGGATGAAACTCACGACGAATTATGCGCTTGAACAATACAAAAATCAAAAGGTCTTTAAAAAGCTTCGCCGCAATGCGATGGAGAAAAATAATGACTGGTCTGAAGCTGGTAAAAAATACCTAGCGCTCTATAAAAGTATCGTTAAATAATTATTGTGATATAATTTTATCGCGAGTGAAGAATAAATAACTTATAATAAGTTATGTCTCACCTTCAGTTAACTCGCTGTGCCCTAGCATTAATAGGAAATGAAGTTATAAAATAAGGTGGTACCGCGGACTTTCCGCCCTTTGGTAACACCTTTTATTTTTGGAGGTAACATTATGGCTTATGATTTTCGTGCCGCAGAAAAGAAATGGCAAAAATATTGGGAAGAAAATAACACATTTTATACAGATATGTATGACTTTAGTAAACCAAAGTATTATGTGTTAGATATGTTTCCCTATCCTTCAGGCGACGGACTGCATGTTGGTCACGTTGAAGGGTATACCGCGACTGATATCGTCGCTCGCTTTAAACGGATGCAAGGCTATAATGTCTTACACCCGATTGGATTTGACGCCTTTGGTTTACCAGCGGAACAATATGCGATTCGCACGAATAATCATCCGGCTATTTTTACTAACGAAAATATCGCTAATTTTAGACGGCAATTAAAGTCGCTTGGCTTTAGTTATGATTTTAGTAAAGAACTTTCTACTAGTGAACCAAAGTATTATAAATGGACACAGTGGATTTTCACTGAACTTTTTAAAAGCGACTTAGCCTATGTCGATAATATCCCTGTTAACTTTTGTCCTGAACTAGGAACAGTACTCGCAAATGAAGAAGTAATTGACGGTAAAAGTGAAGTTGGCGGATTCCCGGTGATTCGTAAACCGATGCGCCAGTGGTTATTACGCATTACGGAGTACGCGGAGCGGTTATTAAGTGATTTAGACGGTTTAGATTGGCCCGCTTCTACGCTTGATATGCAACGTAACTGGATTGGGAAGAGCGAAGGCACAACGATTACTTTTAAAGTAGCGAATACAAATTACGAGTTTGATGTCTTTACAACGCGTGTTGATACGCTTTATGGGGCGACTTATGCATGTTTAGCGCCTGAACATCCGCTTGTGTTAAAAGTTGTTAGTGACACGCAAAAAGAAGAAGTAAAGCGTTATATTGAAAGCGCTAGTCATAAGAGCGACTTAGAACGGACAGAACTTAATAAAGATAAATCAGGGGTGTATTTAGGAGTTAACGCTATTAATCCGCTTAATAACAAAGAAATCCCGCTTTATGTTGCTGATTATGTTTTAGGGTCATATGGTGAAGGCGCAGTAATGGCGGTTCCAGCGCATGACGAACGTGATTACGAATTTGCTAAGCGCCACGGCTTACCGATGGTTCAAGTGTTAGCAGGCGACATTAGTGAAAATGCTTTTATTGATGACGCCCCCCATATTAATAGTCCGCTTATTAACGGGCTTAATATTGAAGAGAGTAAAAAAGTACTTAATGAACACTTAACGAATAAAGGAGTAGGTAGAGTAACGACTAATTATAAATTACGGGACTGGTTATTCTCACGTCAACGCTACTGGGGTGAACCAATTCCAATTATGATTAAAGAAGATAACACTTTTATCCCTGTACCTTTAAGTGATTTACCGCTTACTTTACCGCCGTTAAAGGAATATAAACCTAGCGGTACTGGTGAGTCGCCACTTGCGCTTGCAACTAGTTGGATTAATACAACTTATGAGGGTGAAAAAGTTAAACGCGAAACAAATACGATGCCGCAATGGGCGGGGTCATGCTGGTATTATATTCGTTATTTAGATCCGCATAATGATGAAAAAATTGCTGATCCAGAACTTATTAAGCACTGGCTCCCTGTTGATCTTTATATTGGTGGGGCGGAACACGCGGTCTTGCATTTACTTTATGCGCGTTTTTGGCATAAGTTTTTATATGATAAAGGTGTTGTAAATACAAAAGAACCATTTACTAAATTATTCCATCAAGGGATGATTTTAGGGGAAAATGGTGAAAAAATGTCGAAGTCACGTGGTAATGTCGTTAATCCTGATGATATTATTGCTGAATATAGTGTTGATGCTTTGCGGCTTTATGAAATGTTTATGGGTCCACTTGAAGCAAGCTTACCGTGGTCAAATACAGGGTTAGAAGGTGCGCTCCGTTTCTTAAATCGTGTCGCACGAATTAATAGTGAAGATTTCCCTGGAAAACTTGTGGATACGAATAATGGTGAGCTTGATTACTCGTATCACTACACTGTTAAAAAAGTGACTGAAGACTACGAAAAATTAGCGTTTAATACCGCGATTGCGCAGATGATGATTTTAGTTAATGATATGTATAAAGCGCGTGAAGTTTATATTCCTTATTACGTCGGTTTAATTAAATTACTTTATCCAATCGCTCCACATTTAGGCGAAGAACTTTACTCACAATTCGTTGATGTTGACACAATAACTTATGAAGCGTGGCCAACTTACGATGAAGCAAAGTTAGTCGTAAATGAAGTTGAAATTGCTGTGCAAGTTAATGGTAAATTACGCGCGACAATTAAAGCTAAACTTAATGAAAGTAAAGAAGAACTTGAAAAGGCCGCGCTCACTAATGAAAATGTCCAGCGTTTTATTGATGGTTTAACGATTAGACGGGTCATTGTCGTCCCAAATAAAATCGTAAATATCGTTGCTTCTTAGGAATTATATATTATAATATATTACGCATTTATTTAGTAAAAGTGGTGGGGAGAGCTTATGTATTTAACAGTTGATATCGGAAATAGTGTAATTAGTATTGCGCTATTTAACGCTGGTGAAATTGTTGATGTTTTTAATCGTGAAACGCCGAAAGCGCTAAAAGAAACGGCACAAGCAAACTTTGATACCGTTCGTCCCATCATTAACGAATTTAAAAAGCAATATGCGCACAGTACATTTAAGAAAGTGCTTATTTCTAGTGTTGTCCCGAAGTTAAATTATCCAATGTCATTTGTGATTAAAGAAATTTTAGGAGTCGATGCTGAGATTGTTTTACCAAATCCTAAAACTAGTGTGAGACTAGATGTTGATGTTCCCGAAAGCGTTGGTAGTGATATTGTGGCTTGCGCTGTTGGTGCTTATAAATTTGGGAAAGGTCCTTTTATTGTTATTGATTTAGGGACGGCTAATAAATATTTTTATGTCGATGATAAACATGTTTTTCACGGAGTGGCAATTAGTCCTGGTGTGGAAGTATCGTTTAAAGGTTTAGTAAAAAATGCAGCACAATTATTTAATGTCCGCCTTACTTTACCCGCGAAAGTACTCGGTAAAAATACACCCGACTCGCTTAATAGCGGTTTATTATATGGTTTATTAGGGGAGATGAACGGGTTTATTAATTTAATAAAAAAAGAAGTAGGAGATAATCCAATTGTGTTATTAACTGGTGGTAATGCACGCTATATTAAAGGTGCTGTGGATGAAAGTGTAAATTATGTTCCACATTTAGTGCATTACGGGTTATATGACATGTTGGTAAATGGCAATGAAAAATAAAAAGTTAGTAAGTGATATTGCAATTGATGGGTTATTTATTGCCCTTATTTTAGTGTTAAGTCTTGTCCCGTATTTAGGCTTTATTCAAATCGGAGGGATTTCGGCGACAATCTTACCAATTCCTGTAATTTTAGGAGCGGCACTTTTAGGACCTAGACGCGGTGTGCTTTATGGCGCTGCTTTTGGTTTTTCGTCCTTTTTAATTGCTGTTATTCGTGGTACTGCTGGGGACGCATTATTTGTTGATCCTTTAATTAGTATTGTGCCGCGGATATTATTTGGATTTTGTACCGCAATATTTTCAGCGGTTTCATTTAATGAACGCACTAGTTTTAAATTAAAACGTTTCCTGATATTCCCTTATTCAGCAATTATGATGCTGTTACATTCATTTTTTGTCTTACTTGCAATGTATTTGCGTTATGTAAATGCTTTTATGGAATATATTTTCCCGATTCTTACTCCGCTTGTATTACTTGAAGCTTTAGTGGCAACTGTTATTGTTCCTGTTTTATACAATGTTTTATACATTCCTTTTGAAAAATATAAGGATAAATTCACTACGAAAAATAAATCAATTTATGGAACGATTACCAGTGTTTATTTTGCCGATGCTTTAAATTCTTTAAAAGAATTTGTGAGTATTAATTCGGTATATGACGAAAAAACAGTTACGAAAAAGACACCATATGGTAAAGGGGTTAACGAAGCATTAGAGTATATGAAAAATCTTGCCACAAATGACGGATTTGAAGCGAAAATTATTGATGGCCGTGTCGTTGAAATATTCGTTGGTGAAAAGTATAACAAAAATATTGCTGTTTTTGCTCACGCTGATGTCGTGCCAGCAACTGGCGAATGGGATACACCACCATTTACCGCTGATATTCGTGAAGGAAAACTCTACGGCCGTGGCACAAGTGATGACAAAGGACCAGCGATTGCTGCTTATTACGCAATTAAAACTTTGAATGATAATAACTTATTAATTAATTATAGTGTCCGTCTTGTAATTGGTGGCGACGAAGAACGGGGTAGCAGTTGTATGCACTATTACTTTAATGAATATAATGCGCCTGCACCGGTACACGGTTTTACACCTGATGCGGAGTTTCCGCTAATATATGGTGAAAAAGGTATTACTAATTTCACCGCGACAAAGATGATTGATTTAGGTCCAGTAAGCACGATTACTGGTGGTGAAGCTGCTAATAGTGTGATTGATAAAGTCGTCATTCGGCTTTTAAAAGATGAAGATTTTATTAAATATTTAACGGATAATAAGGTTGAGCATACAGTAAAAATGTTACCAAAAAATATGGATGTAACACTTTTTGGTAAAAGTGCGCATGGTAGTTTACCTGAACTTGGTGTGAACGCTGGGGTACTTGCTTTTAAACATTTAGGTGCTTTCTATAAACTTCCATTTCTTACCCATTTAGCGGAAAAATTTAAAAATCCAAACGGTAAAACTATGGATGCATATATAGCAACCTCACTGCTTGGTGCTACGACATATAATATCGGATTACTAAATTATGAAAACGGGAAATTAAGTTTTGTTGTTAATTTCCGTTATCCGGAAAATGTGGAAGTGGAAACGCATTTAGCAAAATTAGCGCAAACAATCGATGTCGAATTAGAAATTGGTAGAAGTAGTAAACATTTATTATTTGATCCAAAGAGTGAATTTATTCAAACACTCTTAAAAGCATATCGCGATGAAACAGGCGACACGCAAAGTAAGCCACTTGCTATCGGGGGCGGAACTTATGCTAAAGAATGTCCTAATACTGTTGCATTTGGTAGTGCTTTTCCTAGTAGAAGCGGGGATATTCATTCCGCTAACGAACATATTTATTTAGATGATTTTTATACACAGATGGCAATTTACGCTCGTGCTATTCATTACTTAGGTAAGAAGGTATGAGGGTAAAATTTAAACCAGGTGCTATTGATTACTTAAAATCATTAGCGTTTCACACTCACGTTGATGATTTCGCATTGTCAAAAATTAAAGATATTAATAAACCGTTAGTGCTTGAAATTGGTGTTGGTAAGGGCGATTATCTTTTAGAAATGGCTTCTAACTATCCCGAACACTTTTTTATTGGTATTGAATTAAATGCAAGCGTCCTTAGTGTTGCCGCACAAAAACTTGCGGACGCAAACTTAAATAATGTCCTAATCTTAACAGGTGATGTTAAATATTTATTACCAAAATTAAGTGCACTTTCACTTAATTACATTATTTTAAATCATAGTGATCCGTGGCCAAAAAAGCGCCATGAAAAGCGCCGTTTAACTTACTCGACACTCGTTAATGAGTATTATAAGCTTTTAGAAGAAGGTGGCACACTAATTTTTAAAACGGATAATGATGACTTTGCAGATTACTCATATATCACTTTAAGTAGTGTTCCCTTTAAAGAGCTTATTTTTATAAAAGATTATAAGGGTGATTATGATTTTGATGCTAAAACGGAATACGAACGTAAATTCCTTAATAAAGGTGTTAAAATTAAAATGATTATTGGAAAGAAATAGGTGTTTATATGTTAACAAAACGTGAACTCAAATTACTTGAAAAAGTAACGCAGATCGATGCAATTCCTGGCTTAGAACAAGAATTAGCAAAGTTTGTCAAAGGCGAATTAGAAAAATACGGTTTTACAATCGTTACGGATAATCTCGGGTCGGTTTTTGGTGTAAAGAAAAGTAAAGTAACTCAGGCACCGCGCATTATGGTTGCTGGTCATTTAGATGAAGTTGGTTTTAGTGTCCGTGAAATTACTGATAAAGGTTTTATTCGTGTTGATGCTAGGGGCGGTATTAACGCTAACACGATGTTAGCGAGTCGCGTACGTCTTACGCTTGATGATGGCACTAAATTAATGGGAAGCGTTGGTGCGACCGCGCCGCATTATGGCGGAGAAGGTAATCCAACGATTGATAAACTTGATTTTGACTTCGGCTTTATTAGTAAGGAAGACGCAGTTAATGCTGGTGTTCGTGTTGGACAGATGATTGTTGCAGATGGTCCTTTTGAAGTATTAAATGGTGGCAAGCGCTTACTCGCTAAAGCTTTTGATAACCGCTACGGGGTATTTATGGCGCTTGAAATGGCACGGTACTTTGAGAATGTTGATTTACCATATGACTTATATGTCGGTGCCACCGTGCAAGAAGAAGTAGGATTACGCGGGGCAACAACTATTGCCAATGTAATTAATCCAGATTTAGCGATCATTTTAGATTGTTCGCCCGCGCGCGATAATATTAGTAGCAGTGAACAAGGACAACTCGGCGAAGGAATTTTAATTCGTTATTTAGATCGCTCGATGATTGCTTTTCCGGAATTATTAACATTCCAAGAAAAAAGTGCTGAAGCACTAAAAGTACCCTATCAATATTTTCATAGTCCAGGTGGGACTGATGCTGGAGCAATTCATTTACACGCTGTTGGTGTTTTAACACTGACGCACTGTGTTTGTGCGCGCTCTATTCACACTTCCGCTAGTGTTGTTGATACGACTGATATTAAAAATGCTAAAAAAGTATTAATTCGCATGTTAAGAACATTAAATCGCGATAAGATTAATAAATTTAAAGAAGCTAGGAGATAAGAAAATGACAGAAATTGAAATGAAAAACAAAGATCGGAAGTTTCGTTTAACAAACAAAACCTTTAAATTTCCAAGTGCGATTAAAGACCATTTTTATACCGCGAATTACTTTGTAAAAACGATGGAAATTGCTGAAAAACATTTAGCGGACACAGTCGTGACGATGCAATTTTTCCAACGGCGGGATAATGTGATGGCGTGTGGTGTAGATGAATCACTAGCCTTACTCCAAGAATTTGCGCGTTACCCCGAAAAGTTAAAGATTGAAGCGTGTCATGATGGTGATATTGTTAACGCGAATGAACCAGTGTTAAAAATTACAGGTTTATACAAAGATTTTGCGTATTTAGAAAGTCTTATTGATGGCATTTTAACGCGGAGAACGACAGCAGCAACCAATAGTTATGAAGTGTTGCAAGCTGCTTATCCAACTGAAGTTTTTAGTATGGCAGACCGCCAAGATGATTATTTAACACAGGCGGGAGATGGCTACGCTAGTTATATTGCGGGGATTAAAAAGTTTTCCACTGATGCGCAAGGTGCGTGGGTAAATGTTAAAGGGATGGGAACAATGCCACATGCTTTAATTGCGATGACTAATGGTGACTTAATTAAGGCTTGTGAACTTTATCACAAAACTTTCCCAAATGAAAAGATCAGTGCGCTTGTTGACTATCATAATGATACAGTGACAGAGGCCTTAAAAGTAGCGCGTCATTTTGGTGCGAAATTAGGCTCGATTCGTCTTGATAATAGTAAAGCATTACTTGATGAATATTTTGTGCGTCAAGGTTTAAATGATCCAAGTCTAAAAGGTGTTAGTCCTGAACTAGTCTTCGCCGTGCGTGAAGCACTTGATAAAGAAGGTTTTAATTATGTAAATATCGTCGTAAGTTCTGGCTTTACTCCTGAAAAAATCAAATATTTTAAAGCCAAAAATGCTCCTGTTAATCTCTATGGTGTAGGCTCTTTTATTGTTAACAATAAAGAGGTCGGATTTACTGGTGATGTTGTCGTTGTTAACGGCAAACCGCAGGCAAAAGTTGGACGGCAAGAATACTTCAGTGATAAGCTTGAAAAAGTAACACTTAAAAAGCGAATGTAAGGGCTTTCTCTTCTACATTGACAATGAAAATATTTTCAAGTAAAATTGGTATGAAAGAAGGCTTTTAAATATGAGTGATGCATATAAAGACAGAGTAACAATCTACGAAGTAGCAGCAGCGGCTGGCGTTAGCCTAGCAACTGTGTCGCGTGTCATTAATAATCATCCAAATGTCACACCAGCGACGCGGGCTAAAGTCCAAAACGCCATTACGCGCCTTGGTTATCGTCCAAGTGCTTTAGCGCAAGCGCTTGCCACGAGTAAAACGACGAATATTGGCTTAATTATTCCTAGTGCCAACTATGTATTTATTTCAAATATGCTCCACGGCATCGTGATGCGTGCGAATAGTTTAGGGTATCTAATTACTTTATTTGTCACTGGTACAAAAAAAGAAGATGCACTTGACGCTATGGATAAATTAATTAGTTCGCATGTTGATGGGGCAATTATCTTTGATGACTTATTTGAAGAGGAAGAAGTAACGCAAATTACGAATTATCAAGTTCCTGTTGTTGTCGTTAATAATCGTCTTGATGAAGATGAAAAAGTTGCATGTATTACTTTTGGTTATGAAAATACATTACGTGAAGATATTATTCGTCATCACCTAAAAACAAGTGATGTGATGATGCATTTTGTAGCACTTAATGATAATGGTCGTTTGTTAGATCGTTTACAAAGAAGCTTTGTTAATACACATAAAGAAGAAAATCGTGAATATAAGATTCACAAAGTACAAGACGGATATCACGCGCATTATGCTTACTTTAAAGAACTATTTAAGACGACAAAAGAAGGGTTCTTTGTTGCTTATCGTGACTCATTAGGACGCGCGATTGTTAATGCCGCGCTTGAAAATGGCTTACGCATTCCAGAAGACATTGAAGTAATTAGTTTAATTGGGACACGCTATGCTTTGCAAGGCCGCCCAAAATTATCAAGTATGATTCTTGATATGGAAGAAGTTGGTAATAAAGCATTAGAAATGCTAATTGAAATATTAGAGGGTAAGACACACTTACCGCGACAAAAAGTTGTAGCCGAATACATAAAACTTGATACAACTCGCTAGAAAGGTTCGTTATGAATATATTTGATGAATTAGAGTATCGTGGTTTAATTAAAGATTACTCTAACGCTGCTAACATTAAAGAAATGTTAAATACGCCACAAAAAATCTATTGTGGGTTTGACCCAAGTGCTTCAAGTATGCATATGGGAAATTTTGTGATGATTATGACTCTGATGCGCTTACAAAGAGCAGGCCATAAAATTATTGCTGTTGTCGGTGGTGCGACGGGGATGATTGGTGACCCAAGCGGTAAAAGCGCTGAACGTAATTTACTTGATAAAGATGCTTTACGACATAATACCGCGCAGATTCGCGCTCAATTAGAGAAATATCTAGATTTAAGTGACCCCCAAAAAGGTGAAATTGTTAATAATTATGACTGGCATGGTAACATTAATGTTTTAGAATTTTTACGCGATTACGGCAAATATTTTACCGTTAACTATATGTTAGCAAAAGACACTGTCGCGCGTCGTCTTGAAACTGGAATTAGCTATGCTGAATTTAGTTATATGCTCTTACAAGCCGTTGACTTTTTATATCTCTATGAACATTACGCTTGCACTATGCAAATTGGTGGTAGTGACCAGTGGGGCAATTTAATCAGCGGACTTGACCTTATTCGTAAGGTAAAAGGTGCTGATGCAAAAGTTGAAGTAATGACGGCACACTTATTAACAGATGCGGAAGGTAATAAATTTGGTAAGAGTGTGGACGGCGCACTTTTCCTTGACGCAAAGAAATTTAGTCCATATAAGCTTTATCAATACTTTTATAATGTCGGTGACGCTGATGCTGAAAAGTATCTTAAAGTGTTTACCTTTTTAAGTAAGGAAGAAATTGAAGCAATTACTAGTGAACATAAAGAAGCACCACACCGCCGGCTTGCCCAAACTAGACTCGCCGAAGAAATTGTGACAATTGTTCATAGTAAAGAAGCCTTACTCCATGCCCAAAATATGAGCACTGCCCTTTTTAGCGGGAATGTTAAAGATTTAAGTGCCGAAGACATTGAAGATTTATTCGCTCATGCACTAGTGGGGCTTGACAGTGACCAAAAACTCGAAGATGTTCTTATTACGCTAAAAGCGGCGACAAGTAAACGTGAAGCTCGTGAATTTATTCGTGGTAACAGCATCAGTGTAAATGGCGAACGTCTTACTGATCCAGAATTAATTATTACTAAAGATTATTTATTACACGATAAATATTTAATTATCCGCCGTGGTAAGAAGAACTACTTTGTAGCCGAAGTAAAGTAAAAAGCTGCAAATTGAAAATCAAAAAAACTCCGCTATTATGCGGAGTTTTTGATTAAGTCTGCTTAATTACATTGAACGATTGTAGAATTCAATGATTAAGTTTTCTTGGATGTCTTGAGCAACTTCAGTGCGTTCTGGCATCCGGTCAAATGTACCGCTTAACTTTTCAGCGTTAAGCGTCACAAATGGAACTGTACGACCAACTTTTTCAAGATTGAACTTAAAGAGTTTTAAGTCGCGACTATTTTCACGGACCGTAATGGTGCTGCCAACTGGGACTAAGAAGCTTGGGATATCAACTTTTTGACCGTCGACTTCAATATGGCCGTGGTTAACGAGTTGACGAGCTTGGTTGCGGGTCGCTGCGAGTCCAAGACGGAACACTAAGTTATCAAGGCGTGATTCAAGAATTTGAATAAACGCTAAACCGGTAACGACTTCTTTATTCTTTTTCGCTAATAAGAAAAGTCTTTTAAATTGGCGTTCATTTACACCATAAGTATGGCGTAATTTTTGTTTTTCCATTAATTGTTTACCGTATTCGCTGACTTTACGACGGCGGTTATTACCGTGTTGACCAGGACCATACGGACGTTTTCTTAACTCTTCACCGGTTTCTAAAATAGAATAACCAAGACGACGAGACTTTTTCCAAACTGAACCAGTATCTCTCATGTTTTTTCCTCCTTTTCTTTACTTGCAGGCAAACAAAAGGTGCAAACCCCTCGTTTCTGGATGATGATTTTATTCGTTTCGCCTTATAGCTTTGGTTACTACGATGAGTATTCCTTAATCATCATTAGACAAACGGTGTTTACATGCTGCTTACATGCTTTGTTATAATAACTTAAATTATAATTTGTGTCAATCTAAATTGTGTTAAACTCCTTATAAAGGAGTGTTTTTTATTCTTTTGGGTCATTTTCTTTAATTACATGACAATAAGTCTCGCAACTTTTAGCGTAAGAGCACGAGTAACATTTCTTTTTATTACGGCGCACAAGATAGAAAATAATCCCACCTAAAAGGATGATCACAACGATTAAAATGATAATATCCGCAGCACTCATAATAAACCCTCCACGAAAGTCCCAACTTGAAAGATTAAAGTGGCAATGACTAACGCTGCTATTGTTTGCAGAAGCAGCGCTTTAATCATAGTCCGACGATTACCAAATTCATGATTCATAGCCCCAATCGCTCCGAAACACGGCGCACTAAATAAATTAAAGGCCATAAAAGCATAAGCTGAAGCAGGAGTAAAGAAATTAAAAAGCGGACTTTCAAAGATGGTGTTGCCCCCACTAAGTTTAGCAATAATTGAAAGTGAAGAAACAACTTGTTCTTTGGCAATTAGCCCTTGAATAATACTAACCGCAGCCGCCCAACTATTTGTGCCTAAGAACGGGTAAAACACAAACGAGAATAAGCGTCCAATATCACTTAAAATACTCTTCTCAATCGCAACGCCAAATTGCATCTTCCAGTTAAAGTTAAGTAAAAGCCATAAGATAACAGAGGCGAATAAAATAACTGAGCCGGCATTCGTGATAAATGACCATGTTTTATGTCCTGTATCACGTAATACATAGCGCATATTTGGTGCTTTATAAGTTGGTAGTTCTTGAATAAATGGTGAATACTTTTGCTTATAAAGGATGCGTTTTAAAAGCAAAGCTGTTAGTAAAATAATGATAATTGATAGGAAATATAATGAGGCACTTACTAGTCCCATTGAATCAGGGAAGAAGTAGGCCGCAAAGAGCGTAATAATCGGTAATTTTGCGCCGCACGGAATAAAAGGCGTAAGTAAAACAGTTAATTTTCGTTCGCGTTCATCTTCAATAACGCGGCTTGCCATAATCGCCGGTACACTGCATCCCGTACCAATAATAAAAGGGATAAGTGCTTTACCCGATAAACCAACTTTACGGAAAACACGATCAAAAAAGAAAGCAATGCGGGACATATAACCACTTGCTTCTAAGATATCAATCATAAAGAATAAAATGAGTAATTGCGGCACAAAACTAAGAATCGAAGTCACGCCTGTTAAGATGCCATCAACGACTAAACTAACAGACCACGCAGAAGCCCCAACATTAGTGAGAAAAGTTGCTAAACCTTCGTTTAACGCGGCAAAACCCTGCTCAACTAGTGATGAGAGAAACATGCCAACTGGTCCTGCTGCTAAGAAATAGACAAGTAACATGATAATAATAAATATCGGAATTGCTAGATATTTATTTAGTAAAATCCGATCAATTTTATCCGTTAAAAGTTTTGGTTTTTCGCGACTTGAAACAGCAATATCACGAACTTTTTCAATAAAATTATAGCGCTCATTCGCTAATACTTCGCTTATCCCAAGTTTGTAATGATCATTTAATTTTTTAATGTCTTTGCTTACATCAAGATCGATGCGTGGCGCTAAATCAATATCATTTTCTAATAGTTTTATTGCTAAAAATTCTTTAGCGTCAATCGGTAAAAGTTCGGCTGTTTTATTGATAGTTTCTTGCAGTGGATTGCTATATATAGTTAGGTAATTAGTAGAAGTAGGGGTATCTTTAGTAATTAACATTATTAAATCTTTTATCCCTGTTCTTTTTAAACATGATATTGGGACTACGGGAACACTTAGTGCCTTGCTAAGTTTATTTACATCAATCCTAATCCCTTGTTCAAACGCTAAGTCAGTCATGTTTAGTGCAATGACCATTGGAATATTAAAATTAAATAATTGCGTAGTAAGATATAAGCTACGTTCAATCGCGGTACTATCAATAATGTTAATTATTAAGTCAACTTTTTCTTCTAATAAGAAGCGCCGGACAATATTTTCTTCATGACTATATGGAGAGAGACTATAGATACCTGGTAAATCAATCACTTCGGCATTTGAGGTGCGTAAAATACCAGTTTTGCGCTCAAGCGTTACTCCTGGCCAATTACCAACCTTCTGATTATTACCAGTTAACAAATTAAATAGTGAAGTTTTACCACTATTTTGATTACCAATTAGTGCAATTTTCATTCGATAACCTCGACTTCAACCGCACTCACATCAGCGCGACGCACTAATAAGCGATAGTTGCGTAACTCTAGGCAAAAAGGGTCACCAAGTGGTGATATTTTATCAATTTTAACAATGACACCAGTCGTAATTCCCATATCTAAAAGTCGTTGTTTTAATGCTGGATTATCATCATTAATTCTTAAAACACGGGCTTTTTGCCCGATGGTAAGTTTATCTAGAGTAAGAGTATCGCTCACTTAGGAATAATCCCTTCTAGTGGTTATACAAAGTATAATCACACACCAAAATATACCCTAATAGCCGCTTATTATCAAGTATTTAACATAATAAATATATGTTAGCGTATGAAAACATTTTCAAACATTGTATAATATATAATAAGTGAGGTGCGACTTATGAAAGTAGTAACATTATTAAACACACTCGATATTGTCTTCATTGTAGCAAGTATCATTCTTGTCCTAGCGGTTTTCGGATTTATTTTAAGCAAATTTGCCTTCCGTGGCACAAAAAATAAAAAGGCATTAAAATCTTTATCAATTAAATATTCATATGTGCGCAGCCTACTCCTTGGTGAAAATATTCAATATATTAAACGTATCGAAGCAATTAGTGATATTAATTTACTAATGCGTCCAGCTTATGAAGAATTCTTTACGCGCTTTGAACAATTACGCAATGTCGATGACCGTAAAGCAAGTCGTAGTATTCAAATATTAAATGAAGCACTCGCGGCAGGTAATAAAGAATTTAAAAAAGCTTTTAATGAACATCGCCCCATCATTCTTGATTATGAACGTAAAGTCACAGCGTTAAGTAAAGATTTAACGAATATGATTAAACCCGAATCAGAAATTAGGGAAGAGAGTGTTTACGATAAAGAGAAATTACGGATTATTAAAAATATTTATCGTGATCATAAAGATGAACTGGAAATTTGTGTACCAAGCTTTGAAAAAATATTTACACAGATTGAATTACTCTTTAAAGAATATGATAATGCTCTTAATGGTGCTTATTATGACGAAGCTCGTAGTTATTTAGAAAAGATTCGGACATTTAATGATCAACTTGAACGCATCTTACAAATTTTACCGCTTTTAGTTGTGAAGGCCACAGTGTTAATCCCTGAAAAAATTGCGACATTAAAGAAGAGTTATGAAGAAGCAACGGCTTATAATGTTCCACTTCACCATTTACGTGTCAGTGCTGAAATTGAAAGCTTTAATGAACAGCTCGAAGTGATTAAAGAACAACTTATTCGTTTTGATACACGCAATGTCGAACAAACACTTAATCAAATTGCCGATACAATTGATGAATTAATAAATAGTTTCAATGTTGAAATTGAAAAACAACGCGAATTTACGGCAGAATACGATAAAACATATTTACATGTTAATGAATTAGAACAACGCTATATTCGGCTTGTTAATCGAATGCCGCAAGTGAAAGAGTATTATTTAATTAATCCTGAATATGAAAAGAAATTAGAAGTAGCTAACACCAATGTTAATACAATGATGATGGTTAAGCGTAGCTTAGATGCTTTTCTCCATAGTGCAACCAAACAACCCTATAGTGTGCTAGTTGAGAAAGTCCAACAACTGCAAGCTGAGAGTATGAAAGTTGAAGTGCTCGTTAGAGAATTTCAAACATATATTGAATCACTCCGTGTAATTGTTGAAGATGGCTTTGCGATTTGTAAACTTTTATTTATTCGCTTTAAAGAATTAGAAGTTACTTTGCGTAAGCTTAATGTCCCAGCGTATATTCAAAACTTTGAACAAGATTTTGATAGTGGTTACGCAATGATTAGTGATATCAGCACGATTATTCGTGAACGACCAATTGATGTGAGCCAAGTCGAAGTTTTAACAAATGAATTACGTGCGCTTGCTACACGCTTAGAAGATGTGATTACAACTGATGTAAAGTACGCTCATTCAGCGGAAGAAGTTATCGTTAGTCTTAACGCTTTCCGTCCACAATTTAGTGAATTACATTCAAAACTCCGTGATGAAGAACAACGCTTCTTTAATGGGCTTTTTAAACATACTTACGAAAATTCAATCGAACAATTAAAGAAATACCAAAACCGTAAACAATGATTTATTTTGATAACGCTAGTACAACAAAAATTCATCCTGAAGTTTTAAGAACATACATTGAGATTCTTGAAAAATATTACGGCAATCCAAGTGGGATGCACACTTTTGCGCGTGAAATAGCAAGATTACAAGATAAATCACGCGAAGAAATTTTAAGAATGTTTAAGTTTCGTGATGGTAAAGTTATTTTCACTAGTGGCGCTACTGAAGCAAATAATATTGCGCTTATTGGTTTATATGAAGCTTATAAAAATCGTGGTAACGAAATAATTATTAGTGATTACGAACACCCTAGTGTGCGTGCCGCATGTGAATATTTAGAGAAAGAACGTGGGGCAATCATTCATAAAGTGCCGATTCGCTTTAAAGGTGGTTTTGATTTTGACGTTTTTAAATCGCTATTAAATGATAAAACGGTGCTTGTCTCCGTTATGGCTGTTAATAATGAGGTTGGTGATGTCATTGATTTAGGGGAGATTAGAGCATGTCTAAAAAAATATCCTAAAGTTATATTTCACACTGATGTCACTCAAGCCTTAGGCAAACTTGACTTTCATCCCAACGCTGCAGATGCTTATTCATTTTCCGCTCATAAAATCGGCGGATTAAAAGGAAGTGGTGCACTACTTTTACGGAAAAACTTAAAGCCAAAGCCACTAGTGTATGGCGGCAGTCAAGAAGAAGGGATAAGGCCGGGAACACATAATGCTCCGGCGAATATTGTATTAGCAAAAACAGTGCGTATCGCTGAAGGTAATATGGATAAATTTTATGATCATTCTTATCGCTTAGCACTTAAATTACATAATTTTCTTGCTACTCATAAAGATTTATTTATTATTAATTCGGTCGGCGGAAGTAATCCGTATATTGTTAACTTTTCACTAAAGACAATTAAAGCTTCAATCGTGCTCAACGCCTTGGAAAGTCGCGATATTTATGTTGGCACGACTAGCTCTTGTAGCGCTAAATTACATGCAATGAGTAAGTCAGTATATGCCATTTCGCAAGATGAAGAACGCGCTAGTAACTCAATCCGAGTAAGTTTTGGAATGGAAAATACGCTTGAAGAAGTTGAGATATTTTGTAACACATTAACCGAAATTATAAAGGAGTATGGCCGTGAGTAAAATGTTAATGATTCATTTTGGTGAACTTTATACGAAAGGCAAAAACCGTCGTGATTTTATTCGTCAATTGACTAATAACATTAAAGAAGTTGTCGCTAATTTCAAAGTACAAATTGAAACAAGGCATGACCATATTTATATTAAAAACATCAAAGAAAAAGATGTTGCTGAAATTACAAAACGCCTGCAAAATGTCAGCGGAATCCATGCAATTAGTGAAGTAATTGAATTCCCGTTAGACCTAGAAAAAGTTAAACAATTTGCGCTTGAACTCATCCTTGAACTAAAGCCAAAAACATTTAAAGTTATTACTAAACGTAAAGATAAACTTTTTCCATTAACGAGCGACGAAATTAATCGCAGTGTCGCAAGTCATATTTTAAAAAATGCTGAAATCAAAGTTGATGTNNGGTAAACGTTATGACGGCTTAGGCGGGTATCCGCTTGGTGCTGCTGGAAAAGGTTTAGTGCTCCTTAGTGGCGGAATTGATTCACCAGTTGCGGCTTATTTAATGATTAGACGCGGAATTAAAATTGCAGCAATCCACTTTGCGGCTCCACCTTATACAAGTGAAGAAGTATTAAAGAAAATTGAAGCACTAACCGCAAAACTTAATAACTATCAACCGCATATTAGATTATATGTCGTACCATTTACTAAACTCCAATTAGCGATTTATGAACACGCTACAAGTGGTTACGCTATTACCTTAATGCGACGCACGATGCTTCGCATTAGTACTGT
>DBRT01000019.1:12284-14825 GCA_002306335.1 Caryophanales bacterium UBA1361 | reverse complement strand
CTAACGAAAAGAAATGAACCAAGTAAAAGCCCTTCTTACAAGTTTTATTTTATTTACCTGCACTAATAACAATAATCTTATTTGGTCCTTTTGGCTTTTTAATGGGTATGCAATATGAATTCGTGCCAGGTGAAACAGGATTATTTCAAGCAATTATTAATAACATTGGTCAAATTTGGGTTGGATTATACCCTTCAGCATATACAATTATTTCTCTAGTCATACTTATTAGATGGCGCAGGACAATTGATCGTGAATCTCCGCTTAGACGGCTTTTATCAATCTTCTTAATTTCAATCATATTACCCTTTATTATCGGCATATTCCTTGGTGTATTCCCGCGCTTTTTCGGTTTAGAAAACTTACCACGGCTCACTGTTGCATTTCTGATTCCGCCTGCGGTTTTATTATTTATCGCACTGCGTAAATTTGGAATGGTATTCGAAACAAAAACAAGGCGTGACTTCTCACCCCTTGATCCCAAGACAACATAAGAAGAAAGCCGCTTGCGCTTATTCCAAACAGCAGCGCTAATTTTCGGGATTGGTGCCGCTGCATCATTTTTCTCCGGTTATTTCTTAACAGATGGCGATTTCATTAGGGAAATTATTCTATCTGTTTCTATTTGGTTCTTTGCTATATTCTTTCTATTTGTGCCACATATTACGAAGAAGATTCTTATTCAAAATATTCTCTTTTTCATCACTAGTGTAGTTGGTATGACCTTCTTCATCGTTAAAGATGCGCATATGGGGGCATCAACAGTGTGGGCAGTTTATATTGTCTTCTTACTATATTCAATTGTTCTTGATAGTAAACGCGACACATTATTCTTCTTAATTTTTACAGTTTTCACACAGATTGTGTTATGGATTATATTTCCTAATGTTACTATTGTCCTTGATAATGCACAGTATGCTAAGCGGCTATTTATTATCATACTTTCATACGTGGCTGTGCGTTATGTTACTAGTGAATATGATTCAAAGTTTCAAGGTTATCAAAGATTCTCGAGGGGACAAGAAATTCTTGAAAAAATTTCCACAAATTTCATCGCTGTTAATCAAGACAATGTCCGAGCTAAAATTGATGAAATGTTTATGATGGCCGCCGAAATATTACAGTATGATCAAGCTTATTTGTTTCGATTTGATGACAAAGGCGAAAGAGCAACAATTCTTAATGCATATGTAAGAGATAGTGAGGACAATTCACTTCTTCTGCAGTTAGGACGTTCTTTTAAAATCAGCGAGTTTCCACAAGTAGAACCGCTCGCAGGTAAACATTCACCAATCTTCTGTGATGATATTGCAAATTTAGGTACTCATACACAAGATGAAAGTGCCAATTTCTTCCTGTCTAGAGGCATTAATTCTTTCTATGCTTTACCAATATTCGTTGAAGAAAAACTAAGTGGTTTCTTTGTTGTTGAATATAAAGAAAAAAACGAACTAACCGTTGTCGAAAGTCGTTTACACTATTTAAAAATTATTGCTAATGTATTAGGTGATGCACGCAAGAAAATAATTTATGAAAAACAACTATATGATTTTGCGTATATTGATAAATCAACTAATTTACCAAACCGCAATATGCTTATTAATAATTTAGAAGAGCTATTACTTAATCGCGATGACGCTGATAAGTTAGTCGTCTTTAATGTGGAACTTGATAATCTACGGATGATTAATGATACATTCGGACACGCAACAGGTGAGCAAGTTGTAATTAATCCGCATCAATTCTTCAAACGCTTATGAAAGATGGGTGCGTGCTTGCGCGTATTGCAGAAGATAAATTTATTATCGTTATGCCAATTGCCGAAACTATCGCCCAAGTAATGGATTGCGCTAACGAGATTACGGATGCTTTTGTAAACCCAATATTACCAGCAGATAGTATTGGCTCGCTATTTGTGACAACAATTGTTGGTGTTGCCACATTCCCTGAAGATGGGAGAGATGCTACACCCTTTTAGAAAATGCCGATATTGCTGCCTATGAAGCGAAAATATCCGATAGTAAAGTAGTCTTTAGTACCGAAGAACTTAAAACACATATTGAAGAAAATACACTACTAACTAATAAACTTTTTTAGTTCTTTAAAAAATAAAGAGTTTTATTTACAATTCCAACCACAAATTAATTGTAATAACGGACAAATAAATGGTGTTGAGTCATTACTTAGATGGACGACTGATGAAGGGCAAAGAGTGGGACCAAATGTTTTTATCCCAATGCTTGAACAAACTGGCTTAATCCACGAAGTCGGGTTATGGGTCATTGACCAATCACTTAAACAGCATAAGGCACTAGTGAAAAAGGGATTTGCCCCACTGCGCTTTTCCGTTAATCTCTCTGTAGCGCAATTCCGCCGTGATGACTTTGTGGATAATGTATTGAAATTACTTAAAAAACATAAGGTGGAACCTCAGTATCTTGAACTAGAAATTACTGAAAGTTTGCTCTCGAAAAATTTTGCCGACACTATTGAAAAATTAACAAGACTTAATGATGCGGGATTACACATTGCCATTGACGA
>DBRT01000019.1:0-12161 GCA_002306335.1 Caryophanales bacterium UBA1361 | reverse complement strand
CCTAAAGATCTTGAAGACTTTTTAAAACAAAAATAATCACTTACTTTTAATTTTATATATAATGCACTAATTAATTATTGCTTATTAATTATTAAGTTGCTCTTTATCTTTTTTTCTTCTTTTAATATTAATAATGATTACGGCACTAGAAATTGTATAAAGCACGCATGATAAAAGCATTGATAGTGAAGTAATTGTTATTGTTAAAGTTGACACTACATCTGTTATTCCATACCAAATAACATGTAATGACATCATTACATAGATAAGAAATGTCGCTACTTTGCCATGCCACTCAGCGCTATGAACTTCACCAGTATATCTAAACACTACAAAGCGAAGAGCGAATTGAAGTATTTCCTTTAATAACATTATGCTAATTGGAATCCACATCAGCGGGAATCTAGTCACTAAACAAAATAGAACCGCTAATTGGGTTAATTTATCGGCAACAGGGTCGATGAATTTCCCAAAATCAGTCACCATATTTAATTTACGGGCAACTAGACCATCAATAATATCAGTGACTAGTGAAATGATAAGTACAACAAGCGTCCAGCCATAAAGTTCTTTACCAACATAGAGAAAGACGATAAGCGGAATAAGTAGTAAGCGGAAAAAGGATAAGATATTAGGAATGGTAAAAACTTGATCAGGTGTTAATTTACTCCTAATACTAACTTTGTGCATAGTTTTCTCCTATTTCCTTTATATTTACACTAATTAAAATAATTAAAATTGGTGCAGCCAAAGGGACTTGAACCCCCACATCTTGCGATACAAGCGTCTGAAACTTGCGCGTCTACCAATTCCGCCATGACTGCCTGCACTTTATTTTAACACTGCAAAAAATTTATTCTTCAATAATGATAATAGGTTCACTAACTTTTATTTTACCGTCGTTAACAACGATATCAGTGTTCGTCAGCACATTAGTGTAACTTCCGTCTTTTAACTCTGTTTTAATTTCTTTTTCTTTAAGCCCTAAATTAAAGAAACCGTGTGCCGCTCCAACTCTTGACTCAAGCGTTGAAACAATTACATCATCTGCACCGTCGCCAATAATCTTAAAGGAAGAAATCTCGGCAAAAACTGGGTGTTTCTTCATTTCAACAAGTAAAATCATAAAGTCATAATAGTCTTGGTCTTTAACATTTAAATCAATTTTATCAATGTCAAATAGTGTCGGGCGATGAGTAGCCTTAACTTCTTGACCACCATAAATAAACCCTACACCATTTTGGAAAAATGACCAAGCAGTGACATTACGCAAAATTTGATCTGTTTTACATAAAGAAGCAATCCGCACGGTATCATGATTTTCAATCGTTCTAATTTTTAAATAACCTTTTGGATAGTTTTGCTCTTGATAACGAACGCCATCAAGATAAGGTTTAAGTGGTGCCTTACCTTCTAAATAGGCTTTTAAGTCATTATAGACATCATAGTCATAAAGAATATCAAAAGCACTATACATTTCTTTATCGTGATGCGCAACATGACCTGCTGCCGTTAAATTTGTAATAAAATGCGGTTCCACTGATTCACTAAGCCAAATAAGTTCAGGATAGTCTTCATCTAGTTCCTGCCGTGCATATTCCCAAAATGCAAGGGGAACGAGTGGCGCCACATCAGCGCGATAACCATCTACTCCTAAACTAGCCCAGTATTTGAGCATTTCTACCATATAATCCCATAAGTCACGATTATTATAGTCTAAGTCAATAATATCACTCCAGTCGCCAACTTTGTTGCCAAGTTTGCCGTTATTATAGTAATAAAATTCAGGATGCTCCGCTAATAACTCGGCATCAGGACTAGTGTGATGAAGCACGATATCAATCATTACTTTAAAACCGTATGAATGCGCTAAAGTAATGAAAGTTTGAAAGTCTTCAAGTGTACCGTGTTCCGGATTAATTAAATAGTAATCACGAATCGCATAAGGACTTCCTAACTCACCTTTACGAGCAATTTCACCAATAGGGTGAATTGGCAGCAAGTATAAAATGTCGACACCAAGCTCCTTTATTCTTGGTAGGTCCTTAATTAAAGCGACAAATGTTCCTTCTGCGGTGTGATTACGCACATAAATTTGATAAATTGTTTGGTTGCGTAAATATGTTTTTCTTTTCATACTTTCATTTTAGCAAATAAACAGCTTTAAGTAATAAAAAACTCGATATCTAGAGGGGGATCTAAATATCGAGATTTTTACAATAATGGTGGAGCCGACGAGGATCGAACTCGCTACCTCCTCCATGCCATGGAGGCGCTCTCCCAGGTGAGCTACGGCCCCTAATTGCTTGTTTATAATAATACTATTTGCATAAGTTGTCAATCAATTTCACTATTAAGGACATTTATATAAATAGCAAGAACGCCAAACCGGTCAATATCGTCCTTTTTATAATACTCTTCCATATCACTAGGCGCAACTTCTTCACCATCGAGATAACCTAATTCTTTGGGAGTATAAGCTGCGTAAAGCTCGGTAAAAGTTAAATAGCGAGTTAATTCCAATATTTCTACTTTTGAAATTTCTTTCGTCTCTGTATTAGTAAAATAAATAAAGTCGCCTACGCGAAGCTTTTGGCGCTTTTCATCATAAAGGCGCATTTCTATAACTTTTTGTTTATTTTTAATGCGCATAAATGGAATTGGTTTTAAAGTAAATTCATGTCTTTTCATAAAAAGGCTGGCGCACTGGGGAGGATTCAAACCTCCGACCTACCGCTTAGGAGGCGATTGCTCTATCCACTGAGCTACCAGCGCGCATACTTAATCATAACAAATTTAATTAAAAAGTAGTATGATATATCCATGCATAAAGACAAGATTATTAATGCTTTTAAGATATATCTTAATAAAGACGAAGTAAATCTCGAATATCAAGAACGATTCCTCGGTGGGATGAGTAATTATACATATCACGTAAAAGTGAATGGAAAAGATTATGTTATCCGTATTGCTAATAAGGAAGGGAAGGTGTTTGTTGATTACGCAACTGAGAAACTTCATCTTTTTTTACTAGAGCCATTTAATATTACAAGTAAAACACTATTTTACGACACAGACACCGGGATTAAAATCTCTGAATATATTCCTGGCGATAACTTAACCGCTACATTATCAGCAGAAGATTATGCTGGTGTAGCGCGTGCCCTTCATAAACTGCATGACTTAAATATTGAAGGTGTTGATTACGGTCAAATTGATCGTCTTGCGCGTTATGAGTCACTTGTAGAAAAACACTTAACACCAGAATATTTTGAACTTAAAGCATTTTGGATGAATGAAAACTCTACGACTTATAAAGATGCTGACATCGTTTTTACGCATGGGGATGCCCAACGCACAAACATTGTTAAAAACGGTGATAGTTATACACTAGTGGATTTTGAATTTGCCGGAATGAACGATCGCTATTTTGATATTGCTAGTTTTGGTAATATTAATTTTAGTGATAGTCTTAATCTTCTTGATTACTATTTAGGAAGAAAAGCTTTACCACATGAAGTGCGCCGTGTTAAATTTCATCGTCTTTTCCAAGTATTACAGTGGCATGTTGTAGCGCTACAAAAACATTTAAATGGGCAAAGTGAGAAATTACTAATTGATTTTAAAAAATATAGTGATAATTACCTCGCATTTGCCGCTTACTTAGCAACTAAAATAAAAGCACTACCGATTAAGTAGTGCTCTTTTTTTCATAAATAATTAGTAATTATTCTAAATCGCTAAAATCTTCAAGCGCCATCCGTTGACGACGACGAGCGCGTTTTTCTTCTTCTAATTCCGCGCGGTTACCATAGATTGCTAAAGTAATTGCACTTAATGCGCCCGCTAGGACAACAAGTAATGAACCAAAGACGAGAAAATCCATTTTCATTTTTTCCGCGAATGTTTCTTCGGCAACACGCAGTGCGTTTTCTAGATTAGCAAGATTCATTCCAATTAAATGTAATACGACTAGAGTTAAACCACCAAGGGCAATCACGCCATAAATAATGTAAAGCGCTAATTCTCCACCATCAATCTTTCTTTTTGCCATAACTTCCTCCTAATTATAACTTACAACCGCAACTGAATAACCATCAACTCCCACATGGGTTGTGAAGACGGGACATATTTTTTTACTAAAGTTAATTCGAATATGTGGCCATCGTTCTTTGATTATATCATGGATTGCTTTAAATATATTGTCTTCTTTATCATAAGTAAATAATCCAACATAAACATTTTTAAAATTTTGCACAAAGTCATCAATTTTTCCTAAGATTACATCCATCGTTTTGCGCCGACTTCTGTTTTGCGCAATGACTTTTAATTCACCATCTTTAAACTCCACGAGCGGTTTGATTTTAAGTGCTGTGCCGATAATGTATTTTAACGGATTAAGCCTTCCACCACGGAAAAGATGACGCAAATTATCAATTTCAAATAACACGCGGTTTTGTGGAGCGCGAGCTTCAAGCGCCGCTAAAAGTTCATCAACAGTAGGGTCTGTGTCTAAAAGTTCCACAAGTGAATGCATTAATGGATCCATCCCAATTGAAGCATTATTTGATTCATGTATATATGTAGCAGCTTTGCGTTCTGGACTTAAACCTTCACGCGCCATTACTGCAATATTAAAAGTAGCGCTTAAACCGCTTGCTAATGGAAGCACGATTACTTCTTTATATCCTTCATCAAATTTAGCGTTAATCGCTTCTTCAAAATCTAAAATTGATGGTGAACCACTTTTTAAATTTTTTAAATTATGGAATTGTTTACGAAATTCCTCATCATCAATATCGAGTGCGCGATGATTGACACCATCAATCGCTACATTCATCGATACAAAAGTAATGTCATATTTTTTAACAATTTCTTCATCAATAATCGCTGTTGAATCAAAAATAAGTGCTGTTTTTCTCATATTTATGATAAATCCTCCGGATTCTTTCTTTCATTTTTCTTCATTTCTTCTTGGTGGGCTTTCGCTACTGGTAAAAAGATTGTGCGCCAATTAGTTTCAGCATCTTGTAATGTTTTAAGCGCAAATTCGGTTAATTCAGTAAATAATTCAGGGAAGTTTTTACCTTCAGGAAGTTGCCGCTGACCACCCATATGTTCAATAAATGCATTTGTTAAATCGGTCATTTTCTTATAAGTTAAGTTAGTAACACGATTATGTTTATTCATAAAGGCAATAAGTTGCACCATTTTATTAATGTCTTCGTTAATAAACTTTGCAATAGGATTTGGTTCACCCTTATGTTGTTGCATTGCATCACTAAACTCTTTAAATAATTTAAAGATATCGTTAATAAGGGCAAAGTACGATAAACTTCTAAAGAAATATTCATCAGCGGCCACTAGTTCTTCAATTCGTAATTCTAATTGATCATTATCTTTAGCGTATTTAATGTATCCGCCTAAAACATCAAGCAGTGTTTGATAAATCCCAATCGCCATTTCGTAAACCCGGTGATGCATTTTATCATCAACCTCAATACCCTCTCCTACTACTCTAAAGACTCGTGACTCTGGTGAATACATTTCTTTTTTAAATTCATTAATGTTTTCCACGAGTTTGTCAGCTTTTTCTTTATTAATGGATACAAAGTGCGCAAAAGGGGAACCTTCTGCTGTTAAAAGTTCTAGACTACGTCCGCGGTGTTCATAAATTTCTTTACTAAAAGATTGTTCCTTGCGTGGCGCAACATAACTTACCGTATCACGAATAATCATATTAATTTGGTAAATACCCAAAATATATTGTGTAACTTGATTCATAAATACCTTCTTTCTAAATATATTTTTCTAAATGATGGAACCGTCGAATAATTGTTTTGGCATATTTTTTAACATTCTTATGTGAGTGTTTCATACAGAAAGAATGCTCATAAAATGCTTTAAACATTGAAATATCATTCCCCGAATCACCAACAACATTAATATTTTCTTCAGGAATATTTTTCTCCGCTGCATATTTTTTAATCCCGTTAGCCTTTGAAACTCCTACCGGCGTAATCTCGATAAATCCGCCTGTCCAACTTGCTTCAAATTGATGCGGATAATGTTCACGCAAGTATTGATTAGCGCGCGCAGCTCTTTTAACACCACTCCGCGACATTCCAAAAAAGATCATTAATTTGTAGACATGTTTTGATTCAATTTCAGCAATAAATTCTTCATTCGAAAAATGATAATCTTCGGCATAGCGACCTTGTAAGAAGTAATAAACATTGTAGAAGAATTGAATAAACTTGCCGATCGGTGGAGTCGAGATTAAAAGCGGATATTTTTGTGAGATTAGCATTGTACCAAGAATGGGAAAGAGCGCATTAAGATCATAGAGCATTTTTTCAATTGGAAAATCTAAAAAATGTTCATCACGAATTTGGCCATCAACAATAGTGTAGGCCCCATTCATCCCAATCACATCGACTTCTTGGCCAAGCACTTCGAAGACATTTTTCGTATAAGCCGGACTTCTTCCGGTGACTAATACGACTTTATTGCCTTCATCCATAAACTTCTTTAAGAACTTTTTATTCTTTCGTGAAATAAGCGAACGTGGTCGCTTTGGGTAGAAGAGTGTTCCATCTAAATCAGTTGCTAATAATTTGTAATTTTTCTTCATAGCGTAATAATTATACAATATATTTTTTATTTCTATTGAAATAAAGAAAAGGCTAGGATATCCTAGCCGATTTTTTTGATAAACTTCGTCGCTATTAACTATTTTACTTTATTTTCTGCTTGGATAATACCATATCCCCCATCATTACGGATATAAAGTAATGAGATTAAATTATCTTCAGCATCAAGATAAAGGAAGAATTTATGCGACAAGGCTTCCATGCGCATAATCGCATCTTCAAGTGACATTGGTTCTAAATAGATTGATTTAAGCCGTACGACTTTGTTTTCAGCTTCATTAACAGTTGCGTCTTCGATATTATCAAAGGCAATAGCTTGAGCAATTGCTTCCCCTAAACCAACGCGATTGCGTCGACTAAGCCTCGTTTTAAGTTTCCGCATTTGCCCTTCTAATGAATCAATTGCCTTATCAAAGGCGGCATAGAGATCTGCATCGCTTTCTTCTGCGCGGAAGATCATATGCTTAGTGAAGATTGTTACTTCAACCTTCGCTGTCGAGCGAATTTTCGACACTACTGCGCGACAGTCAATGTCATTGTCGATGACAAAGTATTTGTTCATGCGTGAAAGTTTCTTTTCTAACGCATTTCTTATTGCGTCGGTGACGACGATGTTTTTGCCAACAATTTGATATTTCATTTATCGTTTCCTTTCTATCAAGAGATGGCTTATGTATTCTTATTTTAACATGAGAATAGTAATTTATAAAGAGGAAGTTTTAATTTAGACTAAATATTTTTTAAAGTATGATTTTAATGCTTGTGCTTTATTAGTTTCTTCCCACGGAATATTAATGTCGGGACGACCAAAGTGACCAAACGCAGCAAGGTCGCGATAATTAAACTTCGGCTTTCGTAAGCTAAATTCCTGAGTTATCATTCCTGGACGACAGTCAAAATACTTGGAAATTGCCGCTAAAATGACTTCATCCGCGACTTTACCAGTACCAAATGTATCAATAGCAACACTTAGTGGCTCCGCTACTCCGATTGCGTAACTTAGCTGAATTTCGACTTCGTCACACACATCGCTTTCCACTAAGTTTTTAGCAATATAACGCGCGTAATAGGCAGCGCTGCGGTCAACTTTACTCGGGTCTTTACCGCTAAAAGCACCGCCACCATGCTTCGCGTATCCCCCGTAAGTGTCGACAATAATCTTGCGACCAGTTAAACCAGTATCACCAGCAGGACCACCAATGACAAAGCGTCCCGTTGGGTTAACTAAATATTTAAAGTCAGTATTTTTGCCAAAACTTTCCACTACTGGGATCATAATCTTTTGATGAATAAACTTTTTAAACTCTTCAAGATTAACGTCTTCATCATGTTGCACACTCATTAATACTGTATCTATTGCAGAGCTCCCATCTTCATAATAGCGCATCGTTACTTGCGATTTCATATCAGGTCTTGCACCGGGGAACTCACCGTCTTTTCGCATCTTAGTCGCGACACGCATAAGTTTATGAGCAATAACAATTGCTAAAGGCATTAACCCTGCACTTTCTTTTGTAGCGTAACCAAACATAATCCCTTGGTCACCAGCGCCTTGTTCTTCCGGTTTAATTTGTGTTACCCCTTGGGCAATATCACTACTTTGTTGATTCATTTTAATCACAATCTCCGCCGCATCAGCGCTAAAACCTAACTTAGGATTTGTGTAGCCAATATCTCTAATTACTTCACGAGCAATATTTTCATAATCTGGTTCTTCTTCTTTTGTTAGTGAGGTTTCACCACTGATTAAGACAAAATTAGTGGTAGCAAAAACTTCACACGCTACTCTTGCGTTAGGATTAATCGCTAACACTGCATCAAGAATTGCATCACTTATTTGGTCACAAACTTTATCGGGATGTCCCTCACTTACTGATTCACTAGTGAATAAACGATAATTAGCCATAATTTTATCCTCCGTTAATTAAAATTACTTTCGCAAGGAAAGTAATTTAACACTTTCCTTATCGTTACAAGATTTGCCTTTAGCGAGCACTTACTTATGTTCATAAGAGTTGCTACTACATCAATGCCACAATGTAGTTCTTGATAAGGTTAAAGTAAGTATAACAAAATATATAGTTGAAATAAAATAATACGAATGCTTATTGATTTAGATTTGCAAGATACTTAGTGATTGGCGCTAAATAACGTTCATTAGTCCAGTCCACTACCCTATTACCCGCAGCAAGCAAAGCTTTTTCCCATACTTCAAGTTTGTCTTTTTCTTTTTTAGCGAGCATTTTAAATAATAATTTACATAAGGTGCGATCAATGAATGTCATCTTATCCATGTTCCACGCTCCGCGCAAATAGAAACACGGTATATGTTTAAGGTCATCTTTTAAATTATGGTCTTTAAGTGTTTGAAAAGCTTTTTCATCAAACGGAGAAGCACCAACACAAAAAATTAATACTTTTTTATCGCTTAATAATTTAGCGTGTTTACGCAGAAATTTAACACCTTTAATTCCTGAAGCATATATACCGCTACCAAGAATAATTACATCATAATCTTTGATATGGCTCTTTTTAGCTTTTTTAACTGGGACAACATCAAAGTTAGTACTCTTGCTTAGCCAATCGACATATTTTTTGGTCGCTCCGTATTTAGAAAAGTAGAGAATTATTCCTTTCATCTTAATCAGCATCCTTTACATTATCCGCCATTGAACCTGCTTTTTTCCACAAGCGATCAGCTTTTTTCTTCCACGCGAAATATTTTTCTGGTGAAGTAGGATAGTTTTTATAATGTTTTGTTAATTTGTTGCCCGTGCTACTAGCGCCCATTAAACTACGAAGTGCCGCAAACGAGAACTTTCCTTTTAAGACACCCTTAATTAAGTTACCCGCTACACTTCCTTTTACTTCTTCATCATCACTCTTAAAGATAATGCCGTTTGCGTATAAGTAATCATTATCTTCTTTACTCATATTAACAGCCCCGACAAGGAGCGCGCGTTGACCAGCAAAGAGTGCACCTTCTCCCGTTTGATACATAACATTAATTGGCCATAATGCTTCTTTTGTTGGATATTTATCATCTTTTAAGGCGTTGGCGACTACATCTGCGGCTGGCGTCGATTGCACCCAAGCAGCGGTAATGCCTTCACCGTTAAAAGGTTGCGTTAAGCATGCTGCATCCCCTAAAACAAGAAAACCGTCACTAACAAAACTATAGGGCGGACGCCGATATGGGGTTGCGCCCCACTCTTCATATTGCAAATCATATGCGGGTAGCTTAATACTATCTTCAAACTTCTTCATACATTTCCGCGCATAATCAACGGATATATTCGCGCCAACCCCGACAATTGCTCCGTCTTTATTTTGTTGTGGGGCGATCCAGCTTTTGTAATAAGGCCAACTTAAAGACATATCAATCTTAATGTTCGGATCTTTTAGTTTTACATATTTTAAGAACACATAGAACTTGTCGCGTGGACCAATTGGAAATGTTTCCATGTATGGATCTTTTACTACTCTTCTTACGACACTAGGGATTCCTGAAGCATCAACAACAAGCCGAGCGTTATAACTTTTTTCATCCTTTGTTTCTATCCCGCTTATTCGTCCTTTAGCGTCATAAATTAAATCTTTAAACTCTGTAGCAAACTTAAATTCAACATTCTCTTTGATTGCCTTATTGCGTAGTCTTTTAATAAATAAAGGCAAATGCATGACGCTTACTTCTAAGAAATTTTTCTTTTCATAATTATCAAGCGCTGAACGCGAATAAATATAAGAAAACTTTGAGACAAACTCTTCATCACCTGCTTTTGACTCCGGTAAATTAAAGCGGGCAAAAGATTCTGTAGTAAAGTGGAAAATGTCTAAGCGTTTCGCTAAATCTTTTTCTTTATCTTTGTCGATTACAAGTACTTTTAGCCCGCGTTTCCCTAGTAAATAAGCAAAATAAGTGCCAGCGGTACCTGCCCCGACAATAATTACATCATAATTATTCATATGTATCCCTCCATTTTTATTGTGACATATTTATTACTAAAAGTAATTAGTGTTTACGATAATTTTAAAATTTATAAACAAAAAAACATCTCGTGAAGTAGATGTTTAATGTTTTAATAATAATTAGATTAATCTAGGCAAGTTTTACAATTTCGCCATAAACTTCGCCACAGATACCCGCTGCGTTAGCTTCGTCAGTGTCAATGTGCATAGCAAGCGCAAAGTCTTCACGAACCCGCACGACAACATCTTCAAACACAAGACTACGATCACATGTTTTAACACGAACGCCGACGACTTCACCATTTTTAACATTGAACTCTTTTGCGTCCGCTGGTGTCATATGGATATGACGTTTTGCCACGATTAAACCTTGTTCTAAAGTAACTTCACCTGCTGGGCCAACAAGCTTAACACCTGGGGTGCCTTTAATGTCACCACTTTCACGCACTGGGACATCTAGTCCTAAAGTAAAAGCATCAGTTAGTGAAACTTCAACTTGCGTATCTTTACGCGTTGGTCCTAACACAGTAACGCGTTCAATATTACGTTTCGCACCAACGATTGTTAAACGTGTTGTCGTGGAAAATTGCCCGGGTTGACTAAGCGGTCCTCTAACTTCTAAAGTAGCGTCTTCACCACATAATATTTTTAAGTCTTTTTCACTTAAATGAATGTGACGTGCAGATGTTTCAATAAGTATTTTTTTCATGTAACTTTCTCCTTTATATAGCACATAAATTATAACAATAATCATCTTATTTTGCTATTGACTCACTATTAATAGTGAAATTGAAGGCGGATTTAGTTAAAAATGATAATATATTATTTACCGAGAAAGGAAATTCTTAGTTATGTTAAAGAAGTTTTTATCAAATAAACAAAACCAAGCTGAAATATTACGCTTCATTATTGTTGGTGTAATTTGTACTTTAGTGGATTTTGGTGTTAGTTCACTGATTCAATATGTTATTTACCCCGTCGCTGAAGCACTGAAGATTGGACCCTTTACAATTACACCAAATATATTTCTCGCAGCGCTTTTTGGTTTTATCTTTGGGGTAATCACTAACTACATTCTTTCCGTTATTGTTGTTTTTAAAAATGTCGAAAATAAGAAAACATCCCGTTCAGCGAAAGGTTTTATTATTTTTGTGCTGTTATCCACTGGTGGTTTTTTAATAAATTATGCCATTAAAGAATTAGGTAACTTAATTATTCCGATGGACACTAATTATATTTGGTTTGTATTCATCTTTGGTGTTGCGACATTCGTTGTCTTAATTTATAACTATGTGACGCGTAAACTTATTTTATTTAAACCTAAAAAAGAAGAAATGATAAAAAGTGATGAAAACACCACTACTTCTAGTCAAGAAAAAGAGTAAATAACAATCTTTTGTATTATTGTGATTGAAACATTTATAAAAGTTGTTATAATTTAATTCGACGCAGCCATGGCGGAACTGGTAGACGCGTACGTTTGAGGGGCGTATGGTAATCCCGTGTGAGTTCAAGTCTCACTGGCTGCACCAGTTATCA
>DBRT01000040.1:5124-6535 GCA_002306335.1 Caryophanales bacterium UBA1361 | reverse complement strand
TGGCTTAAGTCCAAAAGTCAGGTTCCATATACTTTAATTTTACACGCTATTTATAAAATATATAAGTACTTATTGCTTTACTTCGGACTAACACTCTTTTTAAAGGAGTCATCAGCCTCAAGCATATTCTTCTTATTAACTGCAAGACTAATCTTAGTGTCACTATATATTGGCTTACCAATATTAATTGTATATTTAGTAACACCTTCTTCATCTTTTTTCCATGTGACAAAAATAGGAAGGATTGGAACGTTAAACTTAGCAGCGTAATGATAGGCTCCTGGTTTAAGTGGTCTCGTTTTCGGATAATCTAACCACATTTCTTGTTCTGGATAAATAAGCACTACTCTTTTTTTCTTTAACGCATTCCCGACAGCAGGATTAAACCTTTTACCTAAATATTTGAAGTCTTGCGCGTAAGGAAAAACATCAACACTGCGAAGTATTTTACCTAATTTTCCCGGCATAAAGATATTGCTTTCATTAATAATGATACTCAATTTATTTTTATAACCGAGTTTATTTGTTAAGTGCCTAGCAATTAAGTTATCATAGGGCGAATAGTGATTGCTTGTCATAATAAAAGCTTTTCCTTTTAAGGGTGAAGCATTTTCTAAACCACTAATGTCAATATATTTAGCGATATCTCGTGTTTTCTTATTAGCGACAATGTTCCCAAAAATCCGTTTAACTTTACTGCGTAACCTTTTCTTTTCTAAATCATAAGTAACAATGTACTTTGCTCTCTCAAGTGGTGTCACAACATGGTCACCAGGCATGACTTTACGGTTTAAATCACCGTCTTTAATTGCTTTTTCAATATTTTTATTAACCTGGGGTCGGAGGGCGGCAAATATATCTTTCATAACGCTATTTATAACGCAAGTGTCTTCTTAAAAGTGCCTTCGTCTTGCTCTGCAAGATAGAGCGCTTTTTCTAAGAGGGCCGCTGCGCCTTGCTTTCCTTTCTTAATATGGTTTTCATCAACACTATTTCTAATCTTTAAAAGATCTTCATAAAAGGGGCTGCCTGCACTTTCTTCCCAAAACTTATCACCGTAACGGACATGGTCATAGTGCCATGGTTTTTCAAATGAGTTATAGTGTAATAGCTTAAGTGTTGTGTAATCAAAACCAGGTTCTTCTAGTGGCATCTTATTCCACCCAGTGTGGAGTAAAACTTTATCATTACGGCATAAAACATTTAAATAATCTTGATCAGGACAAACCGTATCAAAATTATATGTTTTTAGTAAATCTAAAAACTTTGTCTCAATATCATCTTCCCTAAATTTCTTAAGATTCATTACGAGCACACCAGAATTAAAATATTCATCAGCACTGATTCCTACTGCATTATTCGCATAAGCTGCGAATGTGGGAACACTACTTACTAATTTATCATTAATGGC
>DBRT01000040.1:4772-5054 GCA_002306335.1 Caryophanales bacterium UBA1361 | reverse complement strand
GTCGCGAAGACGATAGGCTAAATCTGTGTAATGTTCATTAATTAATTTACTAATATCGGCAAATTTAACTTCTAAGTTATCGTGTTTAGTTTCAAATTCTTTGATTCGTTCTTTATTTCTTTTTTTAAGCCCAGCGTTAAGCACGATAACTGTATAGTGATAATCTTCACTCGCATGCTTTAAAAGGGTATAAAGGGCATTACCAAGAAGCGGAATGTAGTTATCATCACACGCAAAAAATATTGGAATTTCTTTTTTCATAATTTATAATTTCTCCTTTGT
>DBRT01000040.1:3387-4654 GCA_002306335.1 Caryophanales bacterium UBA1361 | reverse complement strand
TCACTTAAAAAGACTTCTTTTTTATTTAAGTAATCACGACACTTACTAAATAATCCCGTTTCTTTAATAAGTTTCAAGTTAAGTAATAAGACACCAGCGTTTAAATAGCGGGGTCCCATAAAGAAACGACCATAACGATCTTTAACACCCGCGAGTTCGTAATTACTAATATCGGTGTTATAAAGAAGGCTTATATCATCGTTTGCTAAAACATCAGTGTCTAAATAAAGCACTTTAAGAGGGATACCCGCTACTTCATCTAATAATAAACGTAACAATGTATAAGCAGTGTAGCGCGTCTTACTATTCGGACTTTCAAGGAGATGCTCAATATAAAGTCCTGTTACGTCAATCTTCGTGACAGTAGACTTTTTATTAACATCTATCACTACTTTTTCTAATAATTTAATATCTTCATCACTAACAGCAATGTAATCTGGATCTTGTTCTTTTAACTCCATTGTTAAAATATATAAATTTAAAGGTTCTTTATAGTACTTGATAATACTTAAAGTGCCTAAGAGCATTCCTTTAAATACTTTATAATTACCGGCAAATACAATATTCATTATTCACTCCTCTTTACATATCTAATTTTTTCATAGGTTGATAACTTACTTCGCTTTTTCATCACTTCATAAATCGCGTCACGCAGTTTCACACTTGCGTCTTTACTACTTAACTTTTCATCAACAGTAAACGGTCCGTCAAGATACACAATACGTTTAAGCTTTCCTTTTTTGTTTTTTTGATAAGTAGATGTTAAGGCATAGCTTTTAACATTAAACTTCACGGAATACGCAAAGTTGTTATGGGTAAATGGTCTAATCCCAGTATAGAAAGGCCAAAGATGCGCTTCTGGATAAATAATGACCACTCCTTTGCGCTTGAGTCTTAATGCAAACTCCTTCACAAAACGCTTACTCGCTGTATAGTCTTCTGGTAACGGGAAGGCACCCCACGCTTTTGTTAAATTTCCAAGAATCGGTAGGGATACATTTGCACTATTCGTGACGAGTGTTACCTTTTTTGGAAAGAAGTGCAATGGTGGTCCAAAGGCATCAGCTTGTGCATGTGTATGATTAGCGTAGACAATCACTCCTTCTTTTTTTAAGTCTTTTAGTAAGTGTTTATTCGCTAATTTAATACGAGCGATAAGTTTCGTATAGATGAACGCTATGGGAGTTAGAATGAAACGATAAGTGAGAAAATCAAAAAACCGTATGAAAATGTTATCACGGTTATATCGATAGTTACCAGTAATCTT
>DBRT01000040.1:0-3282 GCA_002306335.1 Caryophanales bacterium UBA1361 | reverse complement strand
ATCTTCTTACGTCGCAAACATAACTTAACACAACAAGAATTAGCCGAAAAAATAAATTATAGTGATAATGCTGTGAGCCGCTGGGAACGTGGTGAAGCAACACCAAGTGTCGAAACACTCGCTTTAATTGCTGATTATTTTGCCATTAATGTCGCAGATCTTTTAGATGAAAATTTCCCCGCTAAAAATGCGCCTAAACAAAAAGGCAAAAGAGTCCAACGGATATTCGTTATTCTTTTTAGCGTTTCAATTGTGTGGACCTTTGCGTTAATTGGTTTTATCTATACACAGATGTTTAAAATTAGTCTTGGGAACTACGGAGAAAATGGGTGGCTTTTATTCGTCATGAGTGTCCCCATTTCTTGTCTTGTACTCTACTTCTATAATAAACTATGGGGAAATAAAGTTTATCACCTCATCATCTTCAGTGTTTTCTGGTGGTCAATTATTACTACTATTTATCTCCATATCCTTGTATTAACAGGGGTAAACCTTTGGTTAATATTCTTACTTGGGATTCCTTTTGAACTCGCCCAAGTACTATGGTTTTTTATTAAGCGTTAAATATGTAATATTTAAAGATTATTTACACATATATATGATATAATAATACTAAAGGAGGACACCATCTATGATTCAGATACTCTTCCTCGCGGACGCAAATTGGTACTTTGGTTTATGGCTCGGTATTTTTATTTTAGCAATCATTATTGAAGCCGCAGAACCTGGTCTAGTTAGTATTTGGTTTGCAGGAGGCGCGCTTGTCGCTTTTATTCTTAGTTTATTCCCAAATGTCCCACTTTGGGTACAAATAATTGCCTTTATTGCCACAAGCGGAATATTATTACTACTTAGTTTTCTCTTTTTCCGCAAGTCATTTTTAAATGCTAAAAGTGTGCAAACTAATGTTGATGCTATGCTTAAGGAAGAAGTAATCTTACTATCTTCATGCGATAAAGACACACTTGGCGAAGTAAAATATCGTGATGTTATTTGGAAAGTGACACCAAAAAGTCATGACGCTAGTTTTGAAAAAGGCGAAACCGCAATTGTTGATGGAATCAAAGGTAATCGCTTAGTTATAAAAAAGAAAGGAACTAAAAAATAATGAACACTATTAAATTCTTACTTACAGATGGACAAATTTTTGGAATTATTGCCCTTGCTGTCTTATTACTATTTATTTTTATTGTGCTAATTCGTTCAATTAAAATTGTACGCCAAGCAACTGTCTTAGTCGTTGAAAGACTAGGTAAATATAATCGTATTTGTCACGCTGGCATTCACTTTATCATTCCCTTTTTTGAACGAGCAAGTGAACCAATCTTCTTAAAAGAAAGGGTGAGTGACTTCCCACCGCAACCTGTTATTACTAAAGACAATGTCACAATGAGTATTGACACTGTTGTGTATTGGCAAGTAACTGATCCGAAACTATTTATGTACGGCGTCATTATGCCGCAAAATGCTTTAGAAAACTTAACGGCCACTACTTTAAGAAACTTAATTGGGGACTTAGAGTTAGATGACACTTTAACAAGTCGTGATACCGTTAACCACCAAATGTGGAAAGTATTAGACCTTGCTACTGATCCATGGGGCATTAAAGTAACAAGAGTTGAACTTAAAAACATCCTCCCACCGCGCGATATTCAAGAAGCAATGGAAAAACAAATGCGCGCCGAACGGCAAAAACGACAAGAAATCTTAGAAGCCGAAGGTAAAAAAGCCGCCGCTATCTTAATCGCCGAAGGGGAAAAAGAAGCCGTTATTTTACGCTCCGAAGCCGCTAAACAAAAGATGATTAAAGAAGCGGAAGGAGAAGCTGAAGCACTGCTCGCCGTTTATAACGCTAACGCGAAAGGGATTGAACTTGTTAATAAAGCTAACCCTGGTCCTGCATACTTAACCCTTAAAGGCTTTGAAGCATTAGAAAATCTTGCCCGTGGTCAAGCTACCAAAATCATTGTGCCAAGTGAAATTCAAAACGTTACCGGACTCTTAACTTCCTTAAAAGAAGCAGTCATTGACGAAAAACCAAAAGAAAAATAGTTATTATTAATAAATAATAAATACTAAGCAGGCTATTATTAGTCTGCTTTTTATATTTTCTATAAGAATATTCACTAAATGCTGGAATATTATTCCAAATCAAAATATTATTGTATAGTTTAATCTTTTGCGTTTTTTGGCTGTTTTTCCTACAAAAAGTAGCAAAAAAGTGCACTTTTTCAACACTTTTTCTATTGACAATATATATTAATTCTTTGTATAATTATCCTAAGTATGTATTTACTACCTTTTATAAAAGGAGGATTGACAATAATATGTACTGTAAAAAAATTAAATAAGAGTAAGATTAATTTATAGAAAAGCTTATATACTTTTGAATATGAAAGGATTTTTATGAAAAAGATAGTGAAAATGATGGCTGTTCTTGGCCTGCTTAGTGGACTTTTTGGTGTTGTCGCTACTAGAACACTTGAAGTAAAAGCGGAAGCAGCAAACGCAGAGACGAAAAGGGTCTGGCTTCACACAACTTATGTGTCTTGGTGGGATGGTGATCTTGCAAATGCTCTAGTTGGCGTGCATTACTGGGGTGGTACCTCCGGTTCAGATTGGGCAGGTGTACAAATGAGCAAAGACAACGCAAATAACTTATGGTATTTTGATGTCCCTTCTGATACTACTACGGTAAAATTCACAAGAATCAAGGTTAGTGATCCCACAGCAGAACCATTTAATAAGTCGGTTAATACAAACCTCCCAGTTAATCCAAACCTAAGTAGGTTTGAACTTTGGAACGATATTGTTAATGGAGAGCAAGGGGGAGCTTGGGTTGATTTCACCCCAGCTACCACAACAGCAGTAAGTGCCTTTGCCGCAACAATTGATACTGACGCAGAAGCTTGTAGTGTAAAAGCAGCCCAAGCTGCTATTGATGCATATAATGATTTACCAACCTTTGAACAAAATCAATATGCTGCGCTTCTTGTTGGTGGCGGTAAAACCGGTATGGATCGTCTTAACTACTTAAAGGATTTCTATAATATTAATACCCCAATTGGTTCAAGCGTTTCCGGAAGAATTCCTTCAAGTGACAATAGTGCAACTGCAACTCTTATTATTAGTGCATTAGGTGTATCTTCCTTAGCAGGATACTACTTCATCTCCAAGAAAAAACTCTTTGGATAATAAGTAACTAATTAGTTAATGAAAAGGAGCGATGTGATTCGTTCCTTTTCTTTTGTTTAGTGCTTTAGATTTTTAATACTTTAAGTA
>DBRT01000021.1:8061-14216 GCA_002306335.1 Caryophanales bacterium UBA1361 | reverse complement strand
TGTGACTTCACTAGTGCCAAGTAAGAGCGCACATTTTCCGAGTGTAAATGTTTGTGATGGTGTAAATTCCATCGTGTACTCTGTTAAGGTTGCACTTAAAGTAATATCTTCACGGGCTAAAACTGTTTCACCATTATTATTCGTTACTTCCATCGCAATCGTCGTTGCCGCTAATGCACTTGCGCTAACTTTCATAATGTAAGTCTTGCCTTCCGTAAATGTTTTCCCATCTTGATTAATTTGCACATGCCAATTTGCCGTTCCTGGACTAATGACATCAATCTTAATTTGCTCATTCGCTTGATCAGCGATGAAATCAACTTCCGCACCATGCGTCATCTCTTGTGTCCAGCCATAGTAACCATATCTAAAGTCACCATTAATTACTTCATAATCTTCATAATCACGAAGATCAATTGTTGTTGCTTCGTCAGCATTAATCATATCATTATCATATTTATCAAGTGTGACTTGATTTGCGCCTTGCGCCCCAAGTAAAAGGCTAACTTTCGCTAAACAAGTAACAGTTGACTTAAATTCAAGTAAGAATGTTTGATATTCCGTCGTTAACGAAATTAGTTTAGTTGCGACTCGTGAATAACTTTGGGAAGGATTACTAATTTCAATTGTGGCCTTACGTTCAATACTAGCTTTAGCAATTAAAGTTACACGATAAATCTTTCCTGCTTGAATACTCACATTGCTTTGATAAAACTGAATGTGCCAGTTATCATTACTACCATTTGTTATATCAATCGTTATCGTACCGTCTTCATTATCAATAAAGTTTGCGGCACCAGTGCCATTAGTTTGATTAACATCTCGTACCCACCCTTGGAGTCCATTATTAAAGTCACCATTAATTAAGTTATACGGGTTATCACGCGCAATTTGATAACTAACAGAGCGATTAATAAAGTTAAAATTACCTTCGGTGTCCGTAACCCGATAACTAACAAGCATCCGTGTGACAGCCGCGATTGAATCAGGAATTGCACCAATTCTTTCAATGCGGTCACTAATGTCGTTACCTTTATAATCCACAGCGGTAACTGGCGGTAATGCTTCAAATTGGTCACCAGTGAATACAGTAACTGGTCCAGCATTACTAAACACTGGACGTTTACTTTCTTCCGGTAAAACAATTTCTCTAACCTTAATATCATCGACAACTAAATCAAGTGGATTTGCCTTACTTGCTGTACCATCAATATCTAAACCGCGTCCTAAATAAAGCACTGGTTTAACTGACGGATAATCAGCATCTGCCGTGTAAATAGCTGAATAAGTTTGGAATTCACTAGTTAGTACCATTGCTGGATAACCAGGAATTAACATAGCAAAACCGTTATAATTTTCAAACCCGGCAGAAATTGAACGCCCTTTATCACTTTTAGCGATAAAAGTCATTTCGTAAGTACGCCCAGCACTAAAGGTAATCCCCGGTTGTTGGTAAAGCTGTAAGGACCACGCTTCGCTCCCTGTATCGGTAAAGCTAAAGACGGCCTCTTCGTTAATGACATTAAATGTCCCCTGCCCACCTGGTGTATCAAAACGCCAATAAGTTTTACCCATCGCAAAGTTACCGTTAAACACATTACAGCCTTTGACAACTTGCACCATCCGATACTTTGTACTTTTAGTGCCAACACTATTTGTCGCTTCGTATTTAATTGTGTATTGCGATACATAGTAACAATCAAAATAGTCATCATCAGCGACGACAACTTCTAGTTCACCATCAACACTGTCGACGGCGCGAACCCCATCAAGTAATGTAAATTCGTCTCCAATCGTAATTACAATATCATCAGTGCCGTACCACGTAATTGTTCGTTCACCTTCTTCTGAACCAACTGTAGATGTTGTACTTACTTGCGGTTCGCTTGTCTTTCCGCTTTCACTACCATCACCTTTACAAGAGCCAAGTAACACTAATGAAAGTAGTGCCAACACTAGATAGCGATGTTTTTTCATAATCAAGTCTCCTTTTCCTTTGATTTATTTACCATCAATTATTTAATTAAACATAAGGATACGAAACTATCATGGTAGTTTCTGAAGTTTAAGTTGTGGGGCACTAATTTCGATCTATTTTTATTGAATTATTGGTATGATTTTGTTTTTTAGATTATCGTTAATCTTACTTACACCTTTATTTTATAAAGCGTAGCAAAAATAGTCAAGGACAGACTAATTAATTCGTCATTAATTATTTTCATCACTTAAGTATAATTCAGGTCCTGGCCGATAATTATTACTAGGCACATTACCTAATGTACTCGGCCAATTATCATCATTCCATATGAGTTTATCAATTAATAACTTGCGGGCATTACGCGTTTCCACTGTTGCATCAAATCCGTGATAAAGAATCCAATATGTTCCAGCATCATCACGCAAGATTGAATTATGACCAACACCAATAAAGAAATCATTTTGATGGACGACGGAATGTCCAACATTAGCGTTTTTCATACTACGATTATATGAATCAAAGTATTCCCCTAAAATACTTTCACTTCGCCCAACGACAACGTTATAAGTATAATCACCAGAACAACATGTACCAGTCGATAAAAACATATAGTAGTAATTATCTTTTTTAATAATGTATACACCTTCGAAGGTCGATATATCAAAGTTTCGATTTGTTTCAAAACCAGCGATATGCACCTTATTATTCGCTGCTTGTTCAACACTTCCGTCTTTAAAACTAAGGCCATCCGCTGTTAATTCAATTGCGTATATACCTCTAAAACTACCCCAAAACATATAAACACGTTCATCTTCATCGACAAACACCATTGGGTCAATACTATTATTTACACCAATTTCTTGTGATAAAAAGAATTTACCGTGATCAGTCCAGGGTCCTGCTGGGTGCGTCGCAGTCGCTATCCCAATTCCGGGGTTAGGATCATCCCACCTTGATAATGAATAATACATTACATATTGTCCGTTGATGTATTGGACATCAGGTGCCCAGATATTTGCACCAGGTGTGCCCCAATTTGGACGCGCTATGGCATTACTTAGTGCTTCCCATTCCACTAGATTAGCGCTTTTAATAATGCGTCCACCAGTGGCAAATGTATAAAATTGTCCATCTGTGTGACGGACAATACTCGGATCAGGAAAATCAGCATTATAAATTGGATTTTGGAAAAAGACTGTTGTAAGTTCACGCGGTTTTTCACTTGAAGCAATCGTTTCACTAAGTGAATCATCACTTATTTCACTTACAACTTCACTTCCAGTAATCGGTTCTTCCCTGCTAGAAGTTTGGTTACAACTAACAAGTAGCGCTACACAAAGTAGCGGCAACAATATCCGATAGCGTTTCATACTCTTCCCCCTTCTATTCTACTACACTATGGTAGTATGGTCCAATTTGCTCCGTCGTCGAAGGCGTAAAACCTTCAACATATGGCCATCCATTTTCATCAAATAATAATTTGTCTTGTAATAAAACTCGCGCACTTTGTTTGTCAACATGATAAGCGTGATAGTAAATCCACGGTTCGCCGTTAACATCATCAATTACTGAGTTATGACCAGTGCCGACAAATGTATCATTTTTCTGTAATACTAGTTTGCCCGCTGAACGATTGCGCATATCCGTGCCTGTATCATCATAATAAGGACCATATGGTGAAAGGGCGCGCCCGACTACTACTTTGTAAGTAGAGCTAAGTCCTTCACAACATGTACCCATTGATAAGAATAAATAATAGTAGCCATCCCAATAACGAATATAGGCTGCTTCGTAAGTTTCAGCGTCCCAGCCGTGCACCGTATCTAAGCCCGCGACTCTTATTTTACTAAGTGCCGCCTGTTCAACGCTTCCCGCTTTAAACCCAAGACCGTCACGCGTAAGCTCCACTAAATAGTTACCACGCATTGAACCCCACACTAAATAAACACGGTTAGTGTTAGGATCAACAAAAGCATTTGCGTCAATACTATTATTCACACCAATTTCTTGTGATAAAAATAATTTACCGTGATCAGTCCACGGCCCATTTGGTTTTGGCGCAGTAGCGTAACCAATCCCCGGATTAGGATCGCCCCATGTTGAAAGTGAGTAATACATTACATATTGTCCGTTTATATATTGCACATCTGGTGCCCAAAGTCCTGCTCCTTTTGTCCCCCAATCTGGTAAATGACCAAAGACCCAACCTTTTTGACCCCAAGTTACGCCATCGCTCGAGCGTAAATATTGGCCACCTGTTGCATATAAAAACCACATGCGTTGAATTGGGTCATATACTCCTGAAGGGTCAGGGAAATCATAAAAATACACAGAGTTCGTGTATGTACTTCTTTTCATTTCAAGTTCCACGCTAATACTAGGCTCCTCACTACTTGATAACTCTTTACTACTTGGTTCAGGTTCACTGCTTTGCACTTCGCTTTCACTTGAGGGTACTTCGCTTGTTGATAGCTCTTCACTACTTTCATTTGCACTCGAAAACGTTTCACTACTACTTGAAGCAATTGGGAGCGAATCTTTTTCACTACTTGTAGGGAAAAGTGCACAACTAGAAATTACCATCATAAATACTAAGACCATTAAATGGCGAACATGTCGTTTTATTTTCATAAGCGCCCCCTATTATAGTTTTTCAAAGGTTATCGTTAATCTAATTATAAAACGAAAAAAGTTTTTTGTAAACAAAGCGTCGCACTAATTGTTAATCTAATTTATTTTGCACCGAATATATGCCATAATTATTTTATGGAAAAGAATAATAAAGAGCGCGTAACATTAAAGGATATTGCGGAACGTGCAGGTGTAACTGTTAATAGTGTTTCACGTGCATTACGTGGTCATAAAAGTATTTCTGAACCGACAAAAGAAAGAGTAAGAGCGATTGCTAAAGAATTAGGCTATATCCCTGATGCGCAAGCTAGGCTGATGCGTGGGGCAAAATTAAGAGTTATTGCTGTAGTCTACGATAATATTGTTAATCCTTACTATGCAATTATGAATAATCATCTTAATAATGAATTAACAAAGGCCAATTACCGGCCAATGGTATTTTTTGAAAGTAGTCAAGACGGTTCTTTATCACTTGAAGTTGCCCGTGAAATCATCTCAATGCGCATTGTCGGTGTTATTACTTATTTAGTGCCAAGTAAAGAAGTTATTGAGCTTTTTGAAGACCACAATGTCCCCATTGTACTCCTAGGACGCACCGGGGATGCACTCGGGATTGATAGCGTTGCGTCAAACGATTATCGTGGTGGTAAACTCGCAGGTTATAAATTATTTGATTTAGGTGGTAAAAACTTTGCCTACATTGGTGTGACCCGCAAGCTTAATATTAATAATGAGCGACTTAACGGGTTCTTAAAAGCACTTAAAAATAATGATGTTATCGTTCCTGAAGCAAACATTATTCTTAACGAAAAGCAACAAACAACCCGTCAACTAATGGACACGCTTGATGTGCAAAAGAAAAAGATTGATTCCATTTTTTGTTTCAATGACCAAATAGCCTACGAAGTAATTGGCTACTTAAGTGAAAAAGGAATAAAAGTACCTGAAGATATTAATATTATCGGCTTTGATAATTTACAAAGCGCAATTATTTATCCAATTAAATTAACAACAATTGACGCCGATAAACCGCGTGCCGCCCATTTAGCGCTCGTGAGTTTATTCTCTAAAATTAAAGATAGTGAAGATACTGAAGTAACTGGAAAAATAGTTGATGTTACACTTGTTGAAGGTAACACAACTAAAATGCGAAAATAAGTCCTTTTTGCCGCAAATAATTAATAAAAATATAAAAAAAGATAACGCGACGAAGCGTTATCTTTCATTTTAATTAAAAATTAATCTTATTTTAAAAGATCAGCGGCAACACCAGCAACACCACCAAGTCCAGCAAGGACTAAAGCGACGACGGCACCACCAGTAAGTTTATAAGCTTCTAGTGCTTTTGCTGGTTCATCAACATTTGGCATAACCGCAAAGTTTTTAAGAAGTGCTAGTAATACAACACTCACTAAGCCAAGCGCTAAAATGACAAAGCCAAGAAGTTTATTTTTTTCTAAACTTTTAACGACTAAACGGCCAACACTAAGTCCAACCCCAGCAAGGAGAAGTAATAAGACTAAGAAGTTTAAGAAACTAAACTTAA
>DBRT01000021.1:0-7972 GCA_002306335.1 Caryophanales bacterium UBA1361 | reverse complement strand
GCATAAAATATAAAGTTAGGCAACTATTAACTTTCCAAAATCACAAAATAATAAACGGTTGTTCATTTAGTAAATAAGCACTTAAAACCGAATAATTAGCGTATAATGGGCATAAGTTATTAAGTACTTCTCTTTGGAAAAGTGATATTAAAAAATATTTTACAATTAGTAATGAACAAAGCCCCGTTTTGTTCACACTTTTCACCTTAAAATAAAGGACTTTATCTTGCTTTTAATTTAGTGCTAATATTAGTAATTCAAGACTAAATGTAAAGATTATGAATGCTTCGCATAACCCTTTACCATCACTAAGGCACAATTATGATAAAATTATTACGATGAATTATTCATAAGGAAAGAAATTCATAGTTACTACTCTTACATTTCTTTAGTGTTGAATTAATAGTAGTAATAATGAATTTAGAAAGGACAAATTAATATGTTAACACGAGTTATTGGATTAGATATCGGTGCCGCTACTATGCGTGCCGCGGTTGTGGACCGTGAGGGAACAATTTATTATAGTAAGGAAGTTGCAACACCAGAACGCAGTGAATTACGCTTTGTGCGAGAAATAAATGATTTATTAGAAAATGTTTTATTTCATGCCCCTGAAGCAATCGCCATCGGTGTTGGTGTTCCTGGTATTGTTAGCCCCGGCACTACATTAATTCATCTCTTACCAAACTTAGGTTACGAAAATATTGACTTTAAACGAATACTCCGTAAAGAAATAAAGCAACCTGTCTATTTACTTAACGACGCTAACGCAGCGTGTTATGCTGAAGCACTTTTTGGTGCCGGTGCTGATAAACGCATCGTCCAATATATTACTTTATCGACCGGTGTTGGTGGCGGACTTGTTATTAACAAAGAAATTTATACAGGAGCGCGTGGCTTTGCTTTAGAAATCGGCAATATGATTATTGATACAGAAACACCGCGCCCTAATGACAAAATGAATCGTAATAGTTTTGAAGGGAGTTGTTCGGGTAAAAGTTTATATAACCAAGCAAAACGCTTTGGCACGAATATTCATACCGTCGCAAGTGTGTTTAACGAAAGCCGCTTCTCCCCGATTAGAAATGTGTGGGTTGATAACTTAGGGAAAGGTATCGCTAATATTTATTCACTCTATGATCCTGATGTTGTAATTCTTGGTGGTGCTGTGATGCAAAGTGCGGATAAATTCTTTGATGATATTTTACCAGCGGTCGAAAAGTATACACTACCGCAACTTCATCCGTATATTAATTTAAAACGGTCACACTTTGGTGAAACAGGCGGGATGATTGGTGCCGCGCTTTATGCTCTTCACGAGCATGAAAAAATAATTAACAAAGCAAAAAGTGACGAAGTAAAAATAGACACTGAAGTAAAAGCAGAAACTAAATAATTATTTATAATCAGTGCGATTCGCTAATAAAATACCAAGTGTTGTAAGCAAGGCTAAATACCCAACATTCGTCAATGTTGCCCATAACCATTCAAGCTTTATTGGTGTAGCAATTCCAGATAAATATAAAAAGGGGAATATATAAAATAAAACTTTGGCTTTAAAACCAGTCCCCCCATTAANNAGTGGTCCCGCTAGGTTTTTAAATTGATAAGTTAATAGTGTCATAATCGTATAGATGACAAAGATACTACTATACGCAACTAATCCGCGCTTAAAGTAGTCACTAAAAGGTTGTAAGCCAAAGCTTATGCTATTAAAAAGGTAAGTAAAGGAACTATTAACTAATACGACAACAAAAACATATGTTAAAACAGTAACTAAAGAACTTAAGAAAAGCGATGTTTTCGAGTGTCCTGCAACGATTTTGTTCCGAATTGTATTATTTGTAAATTCTCCAGATATTAAAACACCAACAACAATGAGTAAAATTAAACCAATGTTTTGTGTTGGATTAAAACTACCAGCGTATAAAGCAACAGGATTAAATACTTCCGCTGCTAAGTCACCAAGTTCTGCCACATCATTAGCGAGACCTGAAAGCTGAACGATAAGCGCACTAATCGCTGGAAAAATAAAACCTAATGTCATTAAGACATAAATACCTTTACCTTTGAAGATCCGCCGTAAATCAGCAATTAATAATTTTTTCATAATTAGGCACCAACTCCCTTATTAATTTTTTGTAAGTAATAATCTTCAATTGTTTCATGGATTTCTTCAAAAGAAGTAACACTAATATCGTTAGCGACTAAAAGTTTCAAAGCGTTTTGTGCTTCTGCAACAGTCGCAAAGTGTAAAGTTGTCGCGCTAGCTTCTTTAAAATTTAAACCGCTAAGTAATTCACGCACTTTAGCGTTTACCTCACTACCTAATTTAACTTCGGTATAACTCTTAGCTTTTTTATGCAAGTCACGCACGGAAATTTCTTCGACTAATTCACCGTGACTAATAAACCCGTAACGCGTCGCTACTTTATCTAACTCAGTTAAAATGTGACTAGAAATTAAAAATGTCGTACCTTTTCGATTTAATTCTAAAATTAAGTCACGCATCTCTTTAATGCCCGCGGGGTCAAGCCCGTTCATTGGTTCATCAAGCAAAATAAATTCAGGATTACTTAAAAGGGTCACGGCGATACTTAACCGTTGTTTCATCCCTAAACTAAAGTTTTTAACGACTTTTTTACTATTGCGTTGTTCTTCTAACCCAACTTTATCGAGTAACACTAATAACTCTTCATCAGTCTTTTTATAACCTAATAAATCACTTTGATAGCGTAAATTTTGTAAAGCGTTTAAGCCGGGATGGAAAGCAGGACTTTCGACAATCGCTCCCACTACGCCAAGTCTTTTTGGTAAGTTTAATGAATAACTCCCAGTCGAAGGCCGTAAAATATTCGTCACTAGGCGAATCAGTGTTGATTTACCAGCGCCGTTTTCACCAACAAACCCGTAAATATCACCGCGATATATCGTCATATTTACATTTTTTAGCGCTAGTTTATTTTTAAACCGTTTGGAGAGATTATTCGTTTGTAAGATAATATCCATAAATGCACTTCTCTACTTTCACTTTTAATTACTTAGTAATTATACACTACTTAACACTAAACGAAAAACTCGTAAGCGTGTTAGTAAACTTTTCTTTACAAATGAAAAGCCCTCGCTACTTGCGAGGACTCTCCCTTTTAATTATCACTCTTTTTAAAAGCATCCATATTATTTTTAACGCTAAGTGCTGGATTAGGTCGGCCGCTTCTTGAAAACAAAGCTTCATTAAATAATGTACTGCCGGCCTTGATATTTTTTTCTTTTAAGTATTTAATACCTTCTGTTGTTGCCACAGTTAAACCATTAACATTAATCCATCCTGGTTCAAAATAACATAACCCTGTAATTTGCTCCTCAACCGCTGCATCTAAAATTGTTTCAAGGACACGCTCTTGTCCTAACGGTGTGTAGGCTAAGAAACCTCTTTTCGGTGGGAAACTATCTTTATTTACAATACTTGTCTCATCACCATTTTCAAAAGGATAACTAGTTTCAACGATAAAGCGTTCATAAGGATAATAAGTTTTAATAAATAAAAGTGTCGCTTGTAATTCAGTAATTTGGCGGTGAATATACGGATAATAAGATAATCCAATAGCATCAAATTTAAAAAGCCTTGGTTCCATAAAATGTAAGAAATCTGCGTACATCTCTGGATTAGAACCTTGCCCTAAATGAATCATTATTTTCACATTCGGTGTTACTTCACGAATTGCTTTAATCCCAGCATTAAGTAAAATCGCTAAAGCGTCATATTCTGTTTGTGTTGCCTTTTTACGACGGAAAAGCTTACCATGCGGCCATAAGATTCCTTTATTAACTTCGTTACCAACTTGAATATAATCAAGTGTTATATTTTCTTCTTTAAAAGTAGTAACAACTTCTTTAGTGTAGGCATAGACTTGATATTCAAGATCCGCAAAGTCTAGTTTAGCCCATGCTTTGGGTAATGTTTGATGATTTTCGTCTGCCCAAAAATCACTATAATGAAGATTAAGTAATACTTTAAAATCATGGTCCTTCGCTCTTTTTGCAAGTGTTAATGCCGTCTCTAAATCATTATGACCCGCACCATAAGAAACACCTTTATTTGATTTAGGATCGACAAATAAGCGAATCCGCGCTAAATTAAAGCCGTTACTNNAGTGAAGAGATATCCGCACCATAAATGAAATCTTGATTCATTATCTTCCCTCCTAAAACTAAGCAATACAACACTATAATTATAAATGACTAATGCTTAACTTTCATTAAAAGTCACAACATAGTAATAAAAAAAACGACACTAACAAGTAGTGTCGCCCACCTTGAGCTATTATTTGGTTCCTGCCTAGTGCCGCCCAAGGTGTATTTTTATAGTAGCATATAAATTTAATAAAAGTAAAACTATTACTCTTTTGGTTCTGCTTCAGGTTCTGCTTTTTCTGTTTCTTTTTCAACCTTTACTTTCGGTTCTTTTACTTCTGTCTTTTTTGGAGCAGCTTCTACTTTTTCTGCTTCTTTTGGTTTTTCTTCAGCTTTTTCTTCTTTTGGTTCTGCTTTAACTTTTACCGGTTTTTCTTCTTCACTTTTAACTTCTACTTCAACCTCTTGCACTGTTTCTTTTTTCTTTGGCGTTAAAATACCAGTATCAAGAATTGGAAGCGCGAATAATCCCACTAAAGCAGCGTAATAAAAGACACCGCTTAAAGCAAAGAACGCTCTTGTCCAGCGGAAGTCACCATAATCTCTAAAGCCATTAATAAAGGTATCAAGTAAAAAGACAAAGCCAATTAAGGCAAATAATACCGCGACCACATATTTATAAAATGCTTCAACTTTTTCATAAATATCAACTTTAATAAAGGAGGCGACAATTAAAAGAATTAAAGCAATTAGGACAAGCGCTACAATAAATTGGGCTTGGATTTCAAAGTCAAGGAAACCGTTAAAAGAAACGGTCCCAACCGGAAAGATTAAATAATGTGCCACAATTAAAGTTGTTGTAATAAGCATTAACTCTTTGTGTTTAAGTGCTCTTGCCACTAAAAAGATACAAAATAGTAATGCTAAAAAAGCATAACGCAGTAGCCAAAATTCAAAAGCAATAAAGCCCATTTGTCTTATGATATTATGCACAAGTGACATAACAAATGATAAGCCAAGTAATGCACCAATAATAATCGTATATAAGTCAAATTTAAATGAAATCTTTTGTGAAGTATTATTTTCCATAGATTTTTTCCCCTTTTCTTTATATTCATTATAGTTTAGAAAAAACTAAATAACTACCACTTTTTTAGTCTTTTGCCTTTTTTACTTCTTCTTCGCGTTCATTAACATTAACAGTGGGGAACCCAAATTTAATATTATTCTTTTCAAAAACAATTTTAAGTTCACGGTTCATATCCCGCACTACTTGGAACTTCTTTAAGTCTTCAACTTTCGCATACACACGGATTAAAACCCCATTATTATCAAGCTTTTGCACACCGCGGTAACTCGGTCCTTCAATAATGTCAGGAATTCTTTCTTTAAGTGTTGGTAAAGCTTTCTTTACTATATTTTCAACATTTTCTAAAGGTTGATCGTAACTTATATAAATTTCACTAATTGCGGGTGATAAGTTTGCGCTTGTATTTAAGATCATCCGTAAGTCACTGTTATTCACAATTAAAATATCACCATAGACATCTTCAATTGAAGTTGTTCTAATTCCGATATCAATAACGTATCCTCTTGTTTCTCCAACCTGAATTACGTCACCGATCTTAAACTGTTTTTCAAAGATGATAAATAATCCAGCAATCACGTCTTCAATTAAGCTCTGCGCACCAAAACTAATCGCTAACCCGACAATTCCGGCCCCGATTAAGAGTGTTGGGGTATCAACACCCCACGCACTTAAGACAAGGAAAATCGCTACTGCACTACTAAGATACTTAAAGATACTGCGAAATAATACCCACCATGTTGAGTGTTTATTACGTTTCTTTCCTAGTGGCAATAAAATATACTCAAAGAGTTTATTTAAGAGCCAGAAAAACACAATAATCACAATACTTTCCGCAATGGTAATCCAGTGATTCTTCAAGATGTCAATAATGTTAAAGAACTTCCCAATCGTGTTATTAACAAAGTCACCAAACGCTGTACCTGTTAGAACCTTATCACTAATAATTGCAATAATCACTAGCGCTAAAAAGATGCCAATAACAATTAGCTTCGGGATTAGTCCTTTATTAAATTTAAACTTCTTACTCATAATCGTTCCCTCCTTTAAATGGTAACTATATAAATTAATTCGTTTTCATATTGATAGTTATATGACTTATTTATAAACACTCTAATTTCAACAATATTTTGTTCAGTGTAAAATACCATACATTCGTATTGATTACTCTCACCCGCAGTAGCTGACACGTTCTCGAAACTATTAATGTACATTGGCACTAATTCGCCGTATTCGTCGCGTGCAAAGCATTCAGCATAAGCGCCGCTAATGATGCTTCCTTCATCAACAACATCAAGTGTGATATATACCATTTCATTTTCGTACAAAATATGCTCTGCGTTATAAGAGTAATACGGCGCTGTATACACATTCTGTAATTCACTCTTATATACTTCATTTTGTTTCCTAATATGGTTCATATACGGAATTTCAATCTGCGCTGTATACATTGTATTGACGCTTAAATTTTCAAAATCAAAGATCGGTGGAATATATTCTACTTCAGCATCAACATAAGGCACATTAAACTCGCGTGCTGCAATAAGTGTTTCTTCTTCATAAAGATTTAGTGTTGCTGTTCCTTCAAAAAGTAGTGGCGCAAAAACTTCAGCGACGAGTGAAAGTGAAGTCGCACTAAACCCCACGGCGTGAATATAAGAAGAAAATGTTGAAGGTAAAGATATACTTTCATCTAATAAAATAACTTCTTCGTCATTTTTAGTGCCCGCTATTTTAAGACTAACAAAACTAGCGTGCGTCGGTATTGATTCAAGTGTGCAAACATTCGTGCCTTCTTCTAAATTAATCCGTGGTAATTCAATAATCTCTGTCACTACTCCTTCTTCACCTGGTTCACTAAAAGCAAAAGACGGGAATAGCGTTATATCCAATAATTCAAGATCAGGATTAAAAATAAATATATCAAAGGTAAAAGTAAAGGCTTGACGCTCTTCAGTGTAATGAGTGGCCATGATGCGCGCTGCCGGTTCACTAACACTAATAATGTTATAAGTTGCAAAAGTCTTTTTACCGTAGCCTTGTGAACCTTTAATGGCTAGTTCATATTAAATATTAAAATAACGGATATTAAAGTTGCCCGTTGTTATTCCTAAAGAAAGCGGGAACGAGAAAGTTTCTAACCCAGACTTTACATCAAGTACAAGTGACTCACTTTCAAGTGTCAAATCGGGATCATTAACGAGTGTTTCGTAATATATCGTATTACCAAGCACTTCAACACTAGTAAAAGATACTTCTGGTTCAGCGGTACTGTCAACGACTACCGCAGTAACCGCGACACTAGTCGTCACTGTAAAAGACATCATCCAGCGAAGAACTTGTTCTTTTTTAAATCGTCCAAAAATCTTTTCGCGACGGGCGCGGAAATTTTGTTCCATATATGCTTAAAAACATTTTACTACTGGAATAAATAAAATTACAAGCAAATATTAATGCTTTAAAGGACAAATATTTAAATAAAAATATATTTTTGAATTAAGTAAGCATTTAATCTTTTTTAAGCGCTAAGATAACACTACTAATAACATCTGTGACAAAAATAAAGTGAAAAGCAATATGTAATAAAGTTAGAGGATCTTTTTTTACTACTAAGTTTTTAATTAAATAACGAATATTACTAGCGCTAGTAACGACAACCATAAAGTAATTAAAGACAAGCATTAAAATAACGCCTGCCACAATAATTGGTAAGACCATAAAATTCACTAACGCTCCAAGCAGTGCCATAAA
>DBRT01000008.1 GCA_002306335.1 Caryophanales bacterium UBA1361 | reverse complement strand
AACCCAAAGAATAACTCAACCATTACTTTTCTCCTTTGGTAAAAATAGTGAAACAACTGGCATCACAAATACTAAGAGCGTCCATAATGTTCTTGTTAACATAAATAAAATAACAAAGAGAACAAAAGCGTTAATTAAAAGCATTAAGAATCGTTTAATATTCATAGCTTAAATCCTCATATACAACATATGTCTTAAACATTTTAGACTCATCAATTTCGATGATGCGCGCTCCGCGTCTAAGTGTGCCGTAGCCATTATAGCCACTTATTTGCCCGTATCCTAAAATAATTCCATCTTTTTCAAAAGTGAAATTATTAAGATGATCATGTCCAGCAAAGAAGGCTTCACTAACAGTACTTTCAACCATTGCATTAAAGAAACCTGTATCAACTTCCTGATGACTAATACGCTCGCCAATAATGCCTTTAACCTTATCTTTATTTTCTATTAATAATGCGTCAGCGTATTGTATTAAAGGGATATGGGCAAATACTGTCGATTTTATGTTATTTATTTTATCAATCATAACTTTATTACGATACCAATCAACCTGTGCTTCACTAAAGTAATCATAAACAAAAAGTCTACCTGAACCAGGGATTTTTAGTTCTGCTTTAGAATCAAGTAAGTAAAGATTATAAAAAGGATTATCTTCATATAAGTAATTAATAGTAAAGTTACCATAACCACCATTTTCTAAAAGGGGACCAACTTTAAAATACATATACTTTGTATTCATAGTAAAAATCACTTTTAGTAACCGCTCCATTTTATGATAGTCTGCTTCATGATTACCAAATACAAAAGTCCACGGTGTTTTAAGTGACTCCATATGACGAATTAATTGTCGGTGTCTAGCGGGAGCAGTAATTGAAAGTGTTTGGTCGCCAGATAAAACAATTAAGTCTGGTTTTGTTTCCGCGGTAATATTACTAATTAATTTTAATGTCTTCCGATCATTAGCGTCAAATCCGAACGCGAGATGGAGGTCGGTAAACTGCGCTATTTTTAAAGATTCTTTTTGTAAATGAAAAACAAAAGGATCATCATTATGATCTAAAACGAGTGGTTTTTGTCGCGAAAAAGGTAGAAGTAGCGCTATTAAAAGTATTAAAACACTACTAATCCTTAATTTCATAAAAGCACCTTGTTACTATTTAATTTATATTCAAGCGCGGTTATTTCATAAACTTTAATAAATCTTTTCCCTAGTTTAGGTAATTCTTCTGGTCTAGTTTCAACATAGCGCATACCGATTTTTTCCATAATGCGGGCACTAGCGATATTTTCATTATCACAGGTGGCAAGAATGCTTTTAACTTTAAGTGTATTGAAGCCAAACGCTAATAGAGCTCTGCCTGTTTCCGTGCCATAACCTTGATTCCAATAGGTATCATCAAATACCCACCCTAGCGTTGGTGGTTTTGGGTATTCATCAAAATAAAGACCACAAGCGCCAATAACGGTGCCGTCTTTTAATGTAACAATAAAATCAAAAACATCACGCGGGGTTTCACTATTTCGACTAACAACTGAAGATACAAATCGTTTGGTGTCTTCATATTTATTTGGTCCCCACATCATATAGCGAGTAACACTTTCTTTACTTGAATATTTTTGCACAGCATCAACATCGTTTAGTGTAAAAGGTCTTAAGATTAATCGTTTAGTCGCTAATTTCATGATGTTACCTCCGTATAATGTTAATTATATCAATACTTTATTATTTAAAATTGATTTTAAATGCAACAGCAAGTAAACATTAATAAGAAAAAGTGTTGCAAAGCTTAGTAGAGATGATAAAATGTAGACGGAGAATAGCGATGAAACAAAAAAAGATTAATAATTTAATTATAGATTACATATTAAATAACTATGATAAAGAGACACCAATTTTTACTAAAGATATATATCAAAAATATAGTGAAATTAGTAGAAGTACAATCCGCTCTATTTTAAGTCGTTTAGTAAAGGAAAATAATATCGTTAGAATTGCAGAAGGTATTTACTCTTTACCAAATTATGATTGTGCTATCGGTACCATAGCTATTTCCAATAATGAAATTATTAATAAAAAATATATTCGAAACGATGGAAAGATATTCGGTTATCGTACGGGCATAAGTTTCGCTAACAAATTAGGGTTAACAACGCAAACTGCAGGAGTTGATTCAATAATCTCAAATTGTGTCGCTAATAAAAAGCGTGAAGTGAAATTAAATAAAACACGTGTTATTGTTAATAGTCCGCGTGTAGAAGTCACAGCAAACAATTATAAATTATTACAGATCCTTGACCTTTTAAATGATTACACTAGTTTTAGCGAGATAAATTTAGAAGAAGGGGCAAGCACCATTTTTAAATATTTAGAAGGTGTTAATTTAGAAAGAAAAGAAGTAGAAAAAATAGTTAATAGCTACCCGCGTGAAGCACAAGTTAATTTTTATAAAATTAGGTGTCAGGATGCTATTACATCAAAATATTAAAGAGTTTAGAAAAATTGTTATTCTAACCGCTACTCATTATGGGCTCCAAGAATATCAAATAGAAAAAGATTATTACATATCATTATTTTTAAAACCGCTTGGTAATATGAGTAAAAACATCCCTATAGTTTTTAAAGGTGGTACCTCTTTATCTAAATGTTATGGAGTTATTAGTCGTTTTTCTGAAGATATTGACCTTTCTGTAATTCAAAACAAACAACTAACCAGAAAACAAAAAAAGGATCTTAAACAATTAATAATAGAAACAGCAAAAGAAATTGGTGCAGAAGTAATAAACATAAATGAAATTGAATCAAGAAAACATTTTAATCGCTACATTCTAAAATTTAACAGTGTCTTTAACAGTGATGTCGATACACTTCAAAAACTTATTATTGAAACAATGATTGCCTATAATCCATTTCCTGCGATTTACCAAAAAACAGAAAACTTAATTTTAGAATACCTTAAAATTCAGAAAAAAAACGATATAATTGGACAATATCAACTTGATTCTTTTTTATTTTTAACGCAATCTATTGAAAGAACTTTTGTTGATAAAATATTTGCGTTATGTGATTATCATTTACTTAATAAATATGAGCGAAATTCAAGACATCTCTATGATCTTCATATGATACGGGAAAGTGGATTATTAGATAAAAAAATACTTCCATCACTTATTGATAATGTAATAGCGGAAAGACAAAAATACCCTGAATACAATACATCTGTTAGCGATGGTCAAAAACCACGCCAGCTATTAATGAATATAATTGATTCCGATGTATATAAAACAGATTTTAATAAAGTGACAACAAAACTGTTGTTTCAAAAAACAACTTATGAAACATGTAAGAATACGCTTTACCAAATAATACTTTCAGAATTGGTCCCCGAAATCATAAATAAATAAGTGCTATAATTAAACTAATACATGAAAGGAAACATTCTTTATGAAATTTAAAAAGTTATTATTGCTCCCGTTAGCGGCATTATTACTTAATGGCTGCGCAATTGGTAAAAAAGTTGATAAAGATGTCGCAAATGAGCGTGTGTCAGAAGCAATACAAACACAAGAAGAAATGGATGTAGACAGTCTCTTTCAAGAAGCAAAGCAAGATATGACTGAAAGTGTTTCACAAACTAACCTAGGTGCAGAAACAACATCAAAAGTTACTAATAAAGGTACAACAACACTTAAAGCAAAAGACTTATTAGGGGAAAATCCTCAAGTTGTAGCAAGTGCAAAAGCAACAGCTAAAATTGATAAAAATGGGCAAGAAGATTCGTTTGTATCAGTTAATGAAAATATGTACTATGTTGATGGATGGTTTTATAATGATTATGATAATAAAGAGCGTGGTAATATTTCACTAGCGCCAAAGAGCGGGAAAGGCAAAATAAAAATAAATGTTGGTAACATTGATTTTGCTAATAAAAATGTCCTTGCTGTGTTTAGTGAACTATCAGGCACAGCGGTTAATTTTGGTCCAGTTGATTATAGTCAAATTTTACTTTTAGCAAGTATTACTGGAAATGTTAAGGCTCGTGAATTTGCTGGTGTTTTAACCATTACATATAATTTATCCAAAGATGATCTTGTGCGATTTGTTGCTGCACAGATGGCGGGTATTGATTATGGTGATTTAACGAGTGAAGAACGTGAATTAGTAGATGCCATAATTAGCGAGATAATTGCTCAACTTGAAAAAGGTTATGAAGTTCGCAAGTACGTAATCGAAGTTAAAATTGCTAAAGAAGGTTATATTACTAAAGTACGTGTTGAAAATGATGTAACACAAACTATAACTGATCCGCAAGGTATGGGTGAAGATCCTGAATATGTCATAGTAGTGAAATCAAAAGGATTTACCGAGATTAATACAAAACTTAATGAAAAAGTAGCAATTAAGTTTCCAGATTTTAGTGATTATGTTGAACGGTCATTGATGTAAATAAATAATGTCATTAGAAGAGTCGCCGCTGTGCGACTTTTTTATTAATCAAAATTGTTATTTTTATATGTTTCTTTACAATA
>DBRT01000020.1:10413-11595 GCA_002306335.1 Caryophanales bacterium UBA1361 | reverse complement strand
CAAAATACTTAAAATTGCCGTAGAAAATACGGCTTTTTTAATACTTAAATTAGATAGTTCTTGACACTTTTATATGTACAACATATAATAACTACAGAAAAGGCAAACTTAGAGAAATCTAAGGACGCAAAACTATAGGGCCTAAAAGTGTGATGGTAGCCAGTTGCCTCGAAGAAATAAAGATGAATGTTATTATTTCTGGCAAAGAGTGGTTAGCATCATTTTTATTTAATCGCCACTATCAAATTATAAAATTAGGATAGTGTGCACGGACATTCGTGTTAAAATAATAAAGAATGTTCATATATCACTAAAACATCATTGATTGTTTTAGCGGTATAAGAAAACGGAGAATATTGTGGCAGAAGAAATTAATTTAAGTGAACATCCACTTCTCGAAGTTGCTGACGACATTATTCGTGAAGAAAAGCGGCGGAAACGCACTAAAAAAGTTGTCGCTGTTTCAGCGTTCATCATTATTGTTTTTATCATTATTTCATACTTAGGGTATGCAATTGGTTACTATATTGCAAACGCAACCTCGCTTTCCTTATTGTCAATAGACCCAGAAGCTCGCTTTGCGCAAGTTGGGTTTAGACTTAGTGAACCACTAACAGTTACAGAACAACATAAATACAATTTACAGTCTGATGAAGGTTGGGTTGGTGGTGAAGGTTATGTGTATTGGACAACGCAAAACGTGTCGCCACAGACGATGAGTTTTGTGCTTGAGCATGAGGGCTATTCAAATACAAATAGACTTAGCCCAGTTACTTCTGGTTCTTTTACGAAAGATGAAGACCCATATTTACCACTTACGCTTTATGAAGCACCGAAGCAAAACCGTGCAGAACGCCACAATTTGAACTTAAATGTAGCAGATCCAAAAGATTATTTTGGGTTTACAGTATTATTTAGACTTTTAATTGACGAAGATCGAGCCGGAACAATCCCGCTTGATAATATAGCCATTTACTTCAATAGAGACACGAAGGTACACGGTCAAAATGAATTACCAAAAGCATTGCGTTTTGGTTTCCAAAGTGGAGCTAAAAAAGACATCATTAGTCCAGGGCGCACTTTATTAGAAGAAAATGATTATACAGGTTCAATTGCTGTTGGTGGCAGACTTGACTTAGATGACCCGCGTGCTCCAGCGTCACTTACAGGATTTTATGATTA
>DBRT01000020.1:0-10325 GCA_002306335.1 Caryophanales bacterium UBA1361 | reverse complement strand
AGCGCCAATATTACACAAGTTTCCAAAAATATATGCTTGATGGTGATAAAGGTGAACCGCTTTGCTACACAAATAACCTTGGTGTGGCAGAAATGAATATTAAATTTTGGTTAGAAGGCTGGGACTTAGCGACCACAAATAAAGTTGTAAACAAGTCTTTTGGAATGCAATTACACTTTGTCGCTAAAAGGGCTGAATAAGAAGAGGAAATGGTGATATTATGAACGCATTTTTTAGTTATATCCGAGACACATTTGAATCATTCTGGGCTAACTTTGTCGAATGGTTAGCCGCTGTATTTGTTGAACCATGGAAACTAGTGTCCGATGACTTTGGTACTTATCGTACAATCATTGAAATGTACATGGACTCATTTGGATTTTGGGGTTGGTTTTTCTTTGTAATCTTAATGATTCTTAATGTGGCCGTTATTGGTGGCTTAATCTTTTTATTAGTGCTCCTTATTCGTCGACTCGTTAAGTATTCAAGCAAAAATTATGATAAAGCGAAACTTATTGCCGAAGTACAACGGCTTAACAAAGAACTCTTCTTTGCCATTCAAGAGAAAAATGAAGTACTTAAACTGAAAGCTGAATCATTAGGTCTTGAAGATCCTTCACTTGTGGAAGGTGACAAAACTTCGGTCGTTATTGATACATTCCCAAAACTTGGGGCAGTGGACTTAAAATATAAAGATAAAGACACTGATTTTATTACACCGGTATTAGACCGCGAAATTACTTTAGAACAAATTGCAGTGCGCTATCGTTATTTTGCCGCATCGCAACTTGGGTTATTTTATGATATCGACTTAGTGCGTGTGCTTTTTGCCGCAATGGGTACGGTTAAAATTATTATTTTAGAAGGTATCTCTGGTACTGGTAAAACTTCTTTACCTTACTCCTTAGGTAAATTCTTCTTAAATGACGTCGCGATTTGTAGTGTGCAACCATCCTGGCGTGACCGTACGGAACTCATTGGTTACTATAACGAATTTACGAAGAAGTTTAACGAAAGTGAATTCTTGCGGGCGATTTACGAAGCAAGTTATCGTAAAGATGTAAACATTGTTATTCTTGACGAAATGAACTTAGCGAGAATTGAATACTACTTTGCGGAATTCTTATCAATTATGGAAATGCCTAATCCATCTGAATGGTATGTTGAAATAACGAAGACCGCTGATGAAATGAATCCAACCCAACTCGTAAATGGTAAGTTATTAATCGGTCAAAATATTTGGTTCTTTGGTACGGCAAATAATGACGACTCAACATTTACAATTACCGATAAAGTTTATGACCGAGCAATTAGTATTACCTTAAATGAACGTGGTCAAATGTTTGATGCTGAATTTACGGAACCACTAAAGATTCCCTATGAACACTTACGGCGCTTATTTGATGAAGCACAAACTAATTTTCCGCTTTCGAAAGTGAACGCTAACAAGTTTGGCAAACTTGATGATTATGTTGTTAGTAAATTCCGTATTGGCTTTGGTAACCGGATTTTACGACAAATTTATACATTCGTTCCAATTTATGTCGCTAGTGGCGGAACGGAACTAGAAGCGCTTGACTTTATGTTTGCTTCTAAAATTTTAAAGAAATTTAGATCACTTAACTTAGCGTTTATGCGTGACGAATTAAGTGCGTTACGCGCCTTTATTGAACGGACATTTGGTAAAAACACATTTAAACATTCACTTAATCAAATCGATGATTTTATGACGAGAGCGTAGGTAAATAATGGCAGACGAGAATAAAGTTACAATTGAACAAGAACAAAATGTTGTAGCGGAAGAAGTCGCTAAGGAAGAAACTGCGCCTAAAACAAAAAAGGACAAACCTTTAAAAGTGGCTGGAGCCCAAGAAAAAGTAAAAAAAGCGCCAATTAAAGATAAAGCAAAAAAAGCAGCGGACACCAAACCAAAACAAACTAAAAAAGTTGCTAGTAAAAAAAGTGACACTAAAGCTGAAAAGGCGAAAAAAGCAAAGGCTGACCCTAAAAAAGCTGACGCTAAGCCTGAAACTGAGAAGGTAGCGGAAAAAGCACTTGATACTGAAGCACCTGCCGCTAAAGAAAAAGAACCTAAAGAAGCGCCCAAAAAAGAAGCACCAAAAAAAGCTGTGCCACGCCGTCGACGACTTTCGGCGATGGAATTAAGAAAGCGTGAAGCATTAAAAGGCTACAAGCGTTTTACTAAGGTTCGCAGTCGTTATTATTCATTTTTAAATCGGACTGTTAAGCAAAGTAAGCCAACGACGAATTTATACAATACGATTGCTAATAAAGCACCAACTTTGTCTGGTATTACGCGTAATGAAGTAAAACGTTTTGACCCAGAGTTTATTGAAAAAATTGAACGCGTGATTCCTTCTCTTGAAGAAATTGTCGTTAATCCGCATAAATTTATTAATGAATTTGCCGAAGTCGTGCAAGTAGAAAAAGCGCGGAAACTTACCCCGCGAGCAGTCAAGTATATGGCGCAAAATGCTGATCATGTATCTGAGGTATTAGATGATGGTCGTGTTATCCCCAAAAAGATTCTTAACGTTTATGTTGATGACGACTTAAAGATTTATGAGAACCGTTTCATTATGACACTAATTAATCGGTTACAAATCTTTATTGAATTGCGGCATAAATATATTAGAGAACATGGTGATACGCGTAATAGTGACCAAATTACGATTAAGCGTGAAGTACAAGTTGAAGATTCGCTCTTCACAGTTGATGCAACAATTACAATGTCAGTGCCTAGTGATGACGAAGGGGCACGCGAAAGTAATATGGATTTACTTGAACGTTTAGAAAATATTAGAAGACGGACACAATTCTTAGTTAATAGCCGCTTTATGCGTGAAATGGCTAAAGCCGTACCTGTGTCTGACCCAATTGCACAAACAAATATTATTCGTTTAAACTGGGCGTATCAAGATGCTTTTAAATTATGGAACTTTATTCATCGCTATGAAGAATTAGGTATTTCATATACAACAACCCAAGCCAAAATTGAATTTGATAAAAAATATTTAGATAAGATTAATCAATTTTCATTAAATTCATTCTTTACAATTGAAACAGAGCATGCGCGCCTTGCTTTAAGTAATGTTGAGCAAAAGAATATTCGTCCGATTATTGAAGCGGGCGACTTAAATTATGAATTAAGTGATGAACGTTTTGCTAAACCAGGATTACCAATGCGTGTTGACGCTCGTGTTGAAACTGCTGAACAAGAAGCAGCGCGACTAAAACGTGAAGCTACTCGCGAAAAAGCTAGACTTAAACGCGAAGAAGCAAAACGTAAACAAAAAGAACGTGAAGCCTTAAAGAAAGCGCGGGCAAAAGAAAGAGCGCTTAAACGCAAGTTAGAAGCTGCTGAACGCGCTAAACGGCGCAAAGAAGAAGCAAAACAACGGCAAATTGAAAAGAATATGGAACGGGCACGCTTACGCGCGGAGAAAGAACGCTTACTTGCCGAACGGAAAGCATATCAAAAATTAATGATGACGGAAGCAGAACGCTTACGCCGAGCACGTAAGGCTGTTGCCGCACAAGCAACTGAAGAAAGAAAGAAGGCGATTGAAGATGCCAAAGCACAAGCAAAATAGTGAAGCAGCGCCAAAGAAAAAAGGGCGTATTGGTAAAATTACAAGCGTTGTTTTAGGGGCGATCGTTGTTTTACTTATTGTTTTACAAGTCGTTGGTCAATCAACCGCTAAAAATAATCATGGAGTGATGCGTTACGGTAATTATCAGTCATTACGCGTTTTAACTGATTCAATGGAACCAACATACAAAGTCGATACAATGGTATTTGTAAAACGTGTTGATCCAAAAACACTAAAAGGACCATCAAGCGAAGGAGCATTAGATGGGGACGTCATTACTTTTGTGCGTAATTATCACGGAAGTTATGATTTACCTGGTGATAAACGCATTGTCACTCACCGGATTCATCGTATTGAGGTGCAAGCAGATGGCCGCGTTTACTTCCGGACGCTTGGTGATAATATTCACGCTAAAGAGTGTCCAGAAAGTGGTTGTACATTAGAAGCGCGTGGTGACTGGGTGCGTGACACGGATATTTTAGGCAAAGTTGTTGGTCAAAGTATGGTACTTGGTAAATTTAGTGTGTTGCTCGCTAATCCAATATTTATGCTTGTGTTTGCGATGGTACCACTCTTAATTGTGTTTGGTTCTTCACTTATGGACCTCCTAAAACAATTAAAAAGTACCGAGGGGAGTGAAGCCACGCCGAGTGGCATAAGTGAACAACAGGCCGAATTTGAAAGAATTAAAGAACAAGAGAAATTACGATTATTAATTGAATTAGAAAAAGAAAAATTACGAAAAGAATTAGAGGAGGGCATAAAAGATGAAACAAAAGAAAGCTAGAAGACATAGCGGAAAAAAGTATTTATGGTATAGCATCTTATGTGTAATGCTTTTAGTGCTTGCTGGTAGTACTTATGTTTTAATGTCCTTCGGTCTTATTCCTATGACAGGGAACAAAACACTTGATATTATAATCGGCATTTTATTAGTAATTATAAATATCGCTAGTATTGTATGTGGGATTATTGCTTTTGTATATTATAAGCGAAACTCAAACCAAATTCGCTTTAATTATGCGACATTTGAATTAGTGGAAGGGATTAATTCAGAACGAGCGTTTTTAGCCTATGTCGCTAAAGATATTAAGCGTAATAGAGGTAAAGCAAATGCACTTGTCGCTTTTGCGGCAACACGTTTTAAAAAGATTGTCTTTACGCGATATGGGTATGAGAAAGGCGGCGAAGTTTTAGGTTTAGTGTATGAAACATTTAATACACTTAAAACAAAATACCCGCATTCTTATTACGGTTACGACTATAATGAAAACTTCCTTATTTATTTAAGAGATACACCTTATGAACAAGTACAAGAATATGTGAATGACTTAATTGAAGAAATTAATAAAACATTATTTGAAAATCGTAATGAGGTAAAATTTGTGGCGGACTTTGGTGTGAGTTACTGTCAAAATGAAAATGACGAATTTATTACCGCGGCGTCGATGCTCCAACGGGCACTCATTGCAGCTGATCACGGTCGTGCCGAAAGTGATTTAGGTGGTTTAACACTTTATGAACCAAAGATGTATGAACGTAATAAACGAAATGTCCAACTTGGTTTACAAATTGAACGCAGTTTGGAATTAGAACAATTTGAACTGCACTATCAACCAAAATATGACTTAAAATTAGGCCGCTTTGCGGGCGCTGAAGCACTTGTTAGATGGCGCCATCCAGAGTTAGGACTACTCTCACCTGCAAACTTTATCTTATTTGCCGAACAAAGTGACTTAATTATTAAAATTGACCATTATGTGCTGGAAAAAGTGTGTAAACAACTTGATGAATGGCGGGGTAAAGGACAACGCTTATTACCAATCAGTGTCAACATTTCAAAACGAACACTCTTTACTGGGAATATTATTAATCACCTAATTAAAGTAACAGATAAATATAATATTAACCCGATGTTGCTTGAAATTGAAATCGTTGAATCACCATCACTGCAAGACATATTACTTTTACTCTCAATTGTGAAGAAATTTAAAAACTTGAAAGTTAAAATTGCCATTGACGACTTTGGGACTGGTTACTCTTCGCTTAGTTATATTAAAAAGATTCCCTTTGATGTTATTAAAATTGATAAGGCTTTCCTTGATGACGTTGATATTGATCAAAAATCACGATTAATGATTAAAAACATTATTGATTTAGCGCACATTCTCGACGCCTATGTCGTTATGGAAGGTGTGCAAGATGAAAGACAAGTGAAGATGCTTGAGGAGATGGGGGCTGACTCCATCCAAGGGTTCTACTATAGTAGACCACTACCACCTGAAGAATATCAAGCTTTCCTCGAAGATAACCTCTTCGAAGCTAATAAGAAGAAAAAGCGAGGACGGAAATAATGATTTTACTATTGGGAACAACTCCGGATGACATTCTCTATATTAAAAACCGGATGATTATGAAAGAAAAAGGTGCGGTTAATAAAGACGAACACTTTTACTTTGTCGGGGAATATGGTGGTAAAGAAATATGTATGACTTACACTGGACATAGTAATATTATGTCGGCAGTGCTCACAAGTTACATGATTCGTAAATTTAATCCTTATCTTGTTATTTCAATTGGCAGTGCACAAAGTGCAAGTAGTAATCTTAATCAAGGCGATCTTTTTATTGCTGAACGCGTTTATATCGCGGACTTAGATTATAACAATTACACAAATTTACCGCTCAGGGACGCAATTCATATGCACCCATATTATGTTAGTGAAGAAGTGTATATTAAACACTTTGAACTATTAAACAGTGCAACAGGGAACTATAAATTAGTAAGGGGTCCCGTCATCAGTGTTAATAACTTTGTGAAAGAAAAGGCGGAAGCTGAACGCATTATTGCCCGTCAAGAAAACTATATTGAAGGGCCAACAGTGTTTGATACGGAAATGGGCGGGATTGTAGCGTGTTGTCGGTTCTACGGGATACCGTGGCTTTATCTTCGCTCAATCAATTATGAAATCGGTAAAGAAGAACAACTCATTTCCTTTGTGCGTAAAGGTGTTGAAGCACAACCACGCATCGGTGAGCTAGTTGAACAACTATTTATATTCTTAAATACTTCGCTTGAAGAAAGTATTTAAAAAGAAAGGAGTAAGTCATGATTGGCATTAATCACCATGAAATTGAAAATGAAGTAACAGCGACTTTGCACGCGATTGCAGTTGATAATGATTTTGAATTTCAATTACCACTTGACGTTAACGCTAAAACACTTGGTGTTACTTTAGGTGTACCAGTCGTGATTAATCTTTATAACGAGGCTTTCTATTATCAAATTACGATTAGTGATTATCGCCGCTCTAATTTCATGCAAGTGAGTATGCGACTTTTCATTGGCGAAATTCCTAATCCACAAAAGTTATATGCGCTTATTAATAAATTAAACACTAAATTACTCTATGCCAAAGTTGTTTTAGATGAAGAGGAAGATAACACATTAATTTTAGAACACGACTTTAACGCTGCAAGTGTGGAACAATTAAGTGAATCGATTTATGACTTTCTCGTTGATGTTGTCGATGAAGATGTTTCACCATTAATCGAAGAATTATTAAAAGAAATTCGTGATTAAAACACTATAAAAATATTCGAAAAGTTCAAAAACGTGATATTTTGCCATTTAAAAAGTTCAAAAACGTGATTTAACACTTATTTTTATTATTGTTGGACATTTTTATTGCTTTTATTTTTATTTATTAGATACACGATTAACAGCATTAACATTGTTGCACATAAGTACCCTGCACTATCGATAATAACATCAGTAATAGTACCTGCTCGTCCTGGAACAAAAAGCTGAATAAATTCACTAAGAGCAGCAATAAAAACACCAGTAATAAGAGAAAGCACTGTTATTAACCTAGTGCTTTTTTTATCTTTTAAAAATAAGTAAAAAGTGAAAAATCCAAAGATCCCGTCGATAAAGAATAAGAAGAAGTGACCAACTGCTTTTCGAACAAAGCCGTGGAAGTCACTAAAATTATCATCATTAATAAAGGGTCGCGGAATAATTTTAATACTAAAAGATGCGCTGATAGTAGGGTCGGCAACACTTGTCGCGCTAATAGTAACAACGCCTTCTTTTAAAGCAACAATAGTGCCAAACATGTTCCCAGTTGATACGCGCGCAATACTGTTATCACTTGAAGTAAAAATAACACGCTTATCAGTCACACTTAACGATTCTTTCGCTAAGGAATGATTTAAGTCATAACCGACATTTACCCGCTGACCAGTAATTAATTCAGTTGGAACATTAGTAAAATTAACAGAAGTTGGCATCACATTATTAACGATAATATCTTTTGTGGCCCTGATTGCAAAGTTACTATTTAAGTAAGCAGTAATTGTAGCGGTACCTTTTATTTTAGGTGTCTTAATAAAGTAATTATCATCTTCTTTAATAACAGTAGCAACAATGTCATTACTTGATACAAAAGTTAGTGATGGATCAGTAACATTTTCCACGTCAAATGTATAATTTAGGGGGATTTTGTCGTAAACATAAGCGATTTCATCAAATTCTAAAGTAATTGAAGTTGGCGATATTAGCGGTGTATCATTACTCTTCACACTCACCTTAAATTTTCGGTCGTCACCAACAACACCAACATAAGTTTCGCCAACGCTAATCCCTTTAATAACACCGTACTTATTAATAGTTGCAACACTTTCGTCTTCACTAAAGAAAGTGAGTTTACGAACATCATATTCATTAGCGACACTTTCATCAACACTAACTTCAAGTTGTGTAGTAGTGTCAATAGTAATCCTATCTTTAGTAAGAGCGACTTCGTATTCAGGGGGCGCAACTTTTTCGTGAATAGTGACATAAAAACTAATGCGATGCAGCGGACTATTAGTCATAGCGGTGACTAATACATTTTCACTTAGTGCGCGCGCTTCTAAGTAACCACCCGGATAAACTTCAAGCGCACTACTATCACTACTTGTCCAATTTACCCCTTTATCCGTAGCATTTTCTGGTAATACAGTTGCAGTGATGCGTCTAGTGATGCCTAGCGGTATATAGAAGTGCATACCTTCAGTTAAAGTAGTGTCATCTTTAGTTTTTAGTGTTAATGATTCAATAGGAACATAAGCTGTTTCAGGACCGTCCACTGTTTTATTAACAAACACACTTAAAATAAGCGAGAGTAAACTTGAGCGCGCTCCAGAAGCACCACCCGCTAGTGTTGCTTCAAAAATAATAAGCCCGTTTGTTAATAAAAATAGGCTCAAGATAAAGTAACGAATATTTCTTTTAAGCCAGTTCATGTTTATATTATAGCAATTAGATTGATTAAAAATAGTCGCATACTATAACTAAAGTTGTAATCTAACATGTTTTAGTTAATAATAAATGACAGACTTGTCATAAAGAGGTTAGATCATGAAAAAATGTCAATTAATATTATTACCATTATTAACTATGCTTTTAAGCGGCTGTACGCCTTTAAGTTTAAGTGAAGTATTAAAGCCTTCTGATAACTCCCTAAGTGAAACAGATGTACCGTCAACTGAAAGTAGTAGCGAAATAGAAGGAGCACAAACTTGGTCAGTGGATGATGACTTTACTTGGCAAACATATGAATACGCTCTTGATAGTTATAATGTGCCTCTATATGTTCCAACAGAAAATCCGTATATAGATATTATAAGTGACGCTGATAAAGAAACATTTTACACAAACAATTATAAAAGAGCATCATCTTACGAAGACGCAATGTTTCGGACAGAAAAAGGTTTAATCTCTGGCGATATAATTGACACTCCAAACACGGCAAACTATCCGCTTAACCACCTTCCTAATCGAGTATATCGCACTCTAGCGAATTACCGGATTAATGAAGGAGTGTATGAATATACATTAGATGGTGAATATAAGTCATACACAATTAACAATATTAATGGCAAAGTAAAGAAAGTCTATTACGGGGCTGCTTATGTTTCGCTTGATGATGTTGCGGCTTATTTATTTGCTTTTGGTGAAGCACCTGCGAATCAAATGATGGCCAAAAATAGTACTGCAATGAATCAAGCAATATCCTTATTTGGTAAATATGGACGCGTTAATAACGGTTATTACAGCAGTGATGTTACTAAATATAAATATGAACCTTCTTTACCGCACACTGATAATGGTGGACCGGTTGAAGCGGATATGTATAATTATCGCGAAATGGATTTTGGTTACACTTATACGCCGTGGGGATATGGGATTGAAAGTGACGATCCATATAATAACGGCACTAAAATTACACGTAGCACTGTACGCTTTGTTTATACTGCATATGATAACGAGGGGAACGAAGGCGCTAAATATATTCCAGTTGAACATCGGCATGTGTTCTTAACAATTAATCACTATAATGACTTCTTTGAATATTTAAATTATGAAGGCGGATGGAGCGAGTCATTTGGTTGGATGAGCGCCGGTAATGAATATTGCGCTGGTATGAACTCGAGTAAATACGGTAAAGGATATTACGATTTTGAAAATCCTGTGCCACCAACAAAATACAATATTCCTCAAGTAAAAACACTTACTGAATTACAGTCGATTTTCAATTGCTTATAGTCTTTACAATATGTACATATGAATAGCAAAGCCAAAGGCAAAGATGCTCAAGGCTAAATATATAAAAAGCAGTGTATTATAAAGTTTTCGATATTTATTTTCTTTTGAAATAAAGTAATA
>DBRT01000022.1:9409-13274 GCA_002306335.1 Caryophanales bacterium UBA1361 | reverse complement strand
CCATCTAGCTTAGTCTGTTTTGATACAATTATTAATGCATTTTTTAATTATGAAAAGACTGAAAATATGGTTTTTCGCGATAATTGAACTAAAATTACCATTTTTTAAGCTGCTAAACGAAGTGGAATCACTATGTAATTATTATATAAAATTAAATTAATTGAGCAATTAGCGGCGAAGGTACTAAAAAGGATTCTTGCTTTTCTTGTATCGAAATGATGTTAAAAACAATCAACTTGTTGACTATTTTTGACGTCAATGTTAAAATACACGTGAAAAACAGTCAACATTATGACTTTATTTTAGGAGTTAGTAATATGATAAAAAGAGATTTCTATATTAATAAGTTAATAAATAGTAAAGGCAACGGAAAAGTTAAAGTGATAACTGGTTTACGAAGATGTGGTAAATCTTATCTATTATTTAAACTATATAAAGAATATTTGTTAAGCCAAGGTATAAGTGAAGATCAAATTATTGCATATAGTTTGGAAGGGTATGAAAATATACATTTAAGGAATATAAATGTTTTATATGCGAGCATTAAAGCAAGACTAAAAGATGATAATAAAAAATATTATCTTTTCATTGATGAGATTCAAAACGTTCATCCAATGCAAAATCCTTATGTTGAATCTAAAGACATAATAACTTTTGTTGACCTTATGTTAGAGTTTGTAAAATTAGATAATTTAGATATATATATTACTGGTTCGAACTCTAAAATGTTATCTAAAGATATATTAACCCAATTTAGAGGCAGAACCCATCAAATAAGATTACTTCCACTATCTTTTAATGAACTATATAACCATTTTGGAAACACTCCGGATTTATTAGATAATTATTTTATGTATGGTGGTATGCCAGAAATATACACTAAGTTTCGTAATGAAGAAGCTAAAAAAGATTATCTTAAATACCTTTTTGAGGAAACTTATATCAAAGACGTTTTAGAAAGAAACAATATTCAAAATGATACATTTATATTAGGCACACTTCTCGATTTTATATCGTCTAGCGTTGGTTCTTTAATTAGTCCTTCTAAAATTTCTAATCGATTTTTATCTGAGCAAAATATAAAAATATCTAGCGCTACAGTCGATCGATATTTAGAATATTTTGATGATGCATTTGTATTATCAAAAGCTAATCGATACGACATAAGTGGAGCAAGGTATTATAAGAGCAATAACAAATACTATTACACTGATGTCGGGTTAAGAAATGCAAGGCTTAATTTTCCACTAAAAGATCAAGGACACATCATGGAAAATATAATATATATAGATTTAATAAAAAGAGGGTATAAAGTAGATGTTGGAATAGTACATGATAATTATCGAGTAGATGGGAGACTTACACAAAAACAGTTGGAAGTTGATTTTATGGTAACAGGGGCAAATGAACGATACTATATCCAATCTGTTCTAACTTTAGATGATTTAAAAACAACAGAAAGAGAAACAAGACCACTCAATAAAATAAAAGATAACTTTATTAAAATAGTAGTTATCAAAAACTACACTGGTTCATTTTATGATAAGGATGGAATATTTTATATTAATTTAAAAGATTTTCTATTAAATGAAAATTTAGCGGAAATAACTAAAAGATGGTAATCATTATAATGAAACGATAGTGTTGTTAATGTAATTATCATAATAAATTTGTAGGAAAAAGGCGGTCTAAAATGTAGGTATCTACACTTCTAATCATTCAGAAAATAGCGTTTAGATAAAAGGACTATTACATCTAGCAATCATCTTTCACTTTTTTCACTATAGTTTCACATGAATATTTATTTAAAATCTAGTAAAGTGATTTTTATTAAGAGAGAAGCATAGTGACAATTTCAGAAAAAATCAAAAAATTAAGAAAAGCGCAAGGTCATACCCAAGCTGAGCTTGCTAAGGGAGTAAATGTTTCGCGAACACTTATAAATAAATATGAAAATGGTGCCGCTACTCCTACCGATGGTAACTTTATAAGTCCTTATGCTGTAGTAAGTAAAAATGGTTTAAAGTACACAGATTTAAGTAGAACTATTACTGATGCTTTCGCTAATGAAGAGATTTTAGATATGCAAGGTATTACTGAGGCTATTAGTCGCTATTACTTCACAAATAACGAGAAACTTGATGGGATTGCTGTTGCTCCAGAATATCAAGAAAGGTTTGAAAGGCTCGTTAGTGACGCAATTGAATATCACGAAGAATAGAGGATAAAGTGATGAACATTTCAAATGAAGAAAAATTAATGTATAAAGTTATGAAAGCTATATACGACAGCGGTATCCCAGTAAGTTTCAAAGGCTCGTTGGTGCTCAAAGCATTTCTACTTGAGTCTGGATATACCAAAGATACTCGTCACACTGTCGATATAGACGCAAATTGGAATGGAAAAACTACACCTACAATGGAACAAATTACTGAATCCTTACAAAAAGCGCTTGATAAAGCAAAGATTAACCTCGCTGTTACTTATTTTAGGACAATAGGTCTGCTGGATTTGAATTAAGAGACAGGTCATCTCGAGAACTACTTTTTACCATGGACATAGATGTTAATCGTCTAATGGTTAAGACAAAGATTTATGAGGTTTCAGGACTATGTTTTAAAGGCGTTATCCCGTCGCAAATGATCGCGGATAAATTATCTGTTATTTCTGTAGACAAGGTCTTTCGGAGAATTAAAGATCTTGTGGATTTATATTATCTTTCTCATGTTTGTGATTTTAATAGTGAAGATGTTTTAAGTATGCTCAAAAATAACGGGAAAGAGTTAGGTAAATTTGATGGATTTCTAAACCGAACAAAAGATTTAAAACATTCTTACGAAAAGTTTCGTTTTGCAGGTGGAGTGAGTAAGCCGACATTTGAAGAAGTATATTTGGCAGTAAAGACTTTTATTGTAGATGTCCTCCCACAATAACAATCGCTAGTATTATGAACTAATCAAAGGATTTAACTATTAATAAATTAAATCAAGACTTTTTGTTTCAGCAAAAAAATATTGCACATATTGTAAAGGATGCGTTAATGACAGCAAAGGCCATTACATCATTAAATACAATTATTCATTTTTTCACAAATTTCCATTGTTAAAACTAAATTTTAATCGTAAATGTATCTTTTTCCACGATAAGTTCTTCTGCATATTCTAATTGAACGTTAACTTCAATCACCTCTATTGGTGTCAGTATTTGTGTTCTTTTTTTACCTTCCCATTCCAGGGAATCCCGGTGGCATTGGTCCGCCTTTTTTATATCCCTTCATTTGTTTCATCATTTGTTTCATTTGTTCATATTTCTTAATCACTTTATTAATCTCTTGATTACTCGTGCCACTGCCTTTAGCGATTCTTACTTTACGACTATTCCGCAAAATAGCGGGGTTACTTCTTTCTTCTGGCGTCATTGAGTTAATAATAACTTCAAAGAGCTTCATTTCGCGTTCGGCAAGTTCTTGTTGTTCAGGAGTAATTTTAGGCATGCCTGGGATTAATTTTAAAATCCCCCCGAGTTTTCCTAATTTTTGTACTTGTTTCATTTGTTCGAGCATATCATTTAAATCAAACTCGCCTTCCATAATCTTGCGCGTTGTTTTTTTTACTGTCTTTTCATCAAGTTGTTGCTGTGCTTTTTCAACGAGCGTTAAAACGTCCCCCATCCCAAGGATACGGTCCGCCATCCGGTCAGGATAGAAAATATCTAAGTCTTCTAGCGTTTCACCAACACCAGCGAATTTAATTGGTACACCAGTTAAATGTTTAATTGATAAAGCCGCCCCACCACGAGCGTCGCTATCAAGTTTAGACATAATAGCGCCCGTAAGCCCTAACTTCTCATTAAAGGATAAAGCAGT
>DBRT01000022.1:0-9321 GCA_002306335.1 Caryophanales bacterium UBA1361 | reverse complement strand
TTTCGCAATTTCAACAGGACTAACTTTATCACCTAAATTAACAATATCAACACCGACTTGTTTCGCTAGTGTATCAAGTTGATCAATTGCCGCTGGTCGATAGACATCTGCTGCAGCAAGTAACACTCTTTTATTCATTTTCTTTTTAAAATGCAGCGCTAATTTACCAGCGGTCGTTGTTTTACCAGTTCCTTGAAGACCAACAAGCATAATAATTGTTGGTTTATTTTTTTCAAAAATTAGTTCAGTATCAGTGCTCCCTAAAAGTTCCACTAATTCATCGTTAACAATTTTTACGACCATTTGACCAGGGTTAAGTGTGTCATAAACTTTCGTGCCTAGTGCTTTTTCTTTAATATTATTAACGAATTCTTTTACAACTTTAAAATTAACATCCGCTTCAAAAAGGGCAATCCGCACTTCTTGGAGCATCTCGTCCATATTTTTTTCGGTAAGACGCGATTGACCGCGGACTTTTTTTAATATTTTACTAAATCGTTCGGTTAATGATTCAAATGCCATCATCTTCCTCCTTACTTAAGAGTTCTTTAACTTCTTGTAATGTTGAAGTGTTTTTTATTTCTTCGTGCAGTGCTTCCACTTGTTGGCGATAAGCGTAATGCCCCACAATACTTTCTAAATTTTCTAAGTGTTTAGTGGATACTTTAATCGCATCGCTCACCGCTGCTTTAGTGATGTTTAATTCTTCTGCTATTTCTTGGACACCAAGATTATATTTGTAATAGCTTTCCATAATCTTTAGTTGTCGTTTTGTGAGTGTTTTACCATAAATTAGTAATAACTCATTAATATACATATACTCTTTTAATTCATCCATTTTTATCACCAAGACCAGAGTAACGAAATTATAAAGATAATCGCAAAATTAATTAAGAATGTACGAAGCACAAAACTGTGAAAGAATTGTGAGCGCCATTTATCTCTTCCCATATATCGAAATTGGCGAATGGCAAAGATAAGACTAACAATAAAACTACCAATGATAATAATTAAAATATCCGCGAACAAATAGTTTGAAGGATTAAGCGAATATACCGCAAAGCGCACTCCCATAAACACAAGAAAAGACACTACTAAACTAAGTAAGGAAATAACAACCATTATTCCTCCTCCCCTAGGCATAAGCCATATAAATATTTTTCTAAATCAAATTCATCTAAGTCTTCCATTTTTTCGCCTAAGCCAATAAAGCGTACTGGCACACCAATTTCATCTCTAATCGCTAAAATTATTCCGCCCTTACTAGTGCCATCCATCTTTGTAATAACAACACCAGTAAGCCCAGTTGCTTCGGCAAATGCTTTAGCTTGCAGCACTCCGTTTTGTCCAGTTGTCGCATCAATAATCAAAAATACTTCATGCGGAGCATTTTCTATTTGGTCACCAATAACCCGGCGAATCTTGCTTAATTCTGCCATTAAGTTCACCTTAGTTTGTAAGCGACCCGCAGTATCAATAATAATTAAATCAGCGTTAATTTTCTTCCCTTCTGCGACTCCCTCATAAGCAACACTTGCGGGATCAGCGTTTGGTTTTCCTGTCACAATCGGGACATCAAGGCGCTTTGCCCATACTTCAAGTTGTGCAACCGCACCAGCGCGGAAGGTATCGCCTGCAACTAATAAAACTTTTTTTCCTTCTTTTTTATAGCGATGCGCTAGTTTAGCAATTGATGTTGTTTTCCCGCTGCCGTTAACACCAACCACAAGTAACACGGTTGGACCATTGTCTGCAAACTGAATTTCGTTAACTATGTCTTCCCCCTGCTTTAAGTAACCAATAAACATCTTATCGACTAAAAGGTCATTAATAGCTTCAGGGTCAGTTAAATTATTAAGCAGTGCTTCTTCTTTTGTTGTTTCAATAATTTCATAAGTTAAAGTAACACCAACATCTGCGCCAATTAAGATTTCAAGTAAGTGTTCATAATATTCTTCCGTTACTTTTTCATAGCGTTTTGCTAAGCGTTTTAGTTTACTAGAAAAGTTCGCCTTACTTTTTTCTAGACCGACAACATATTTATCGGTGGTTTCGTTTTTCTTCCCACCAAACTTCTTTTTTAAAAATGAAATTAATCCCATCTTACCGCGCCACCTTTTCTAAAGCATTCTTTGCTGCATTTTGTTCGGCTTCTTTACTATTTGCGCCGTAGCCACACCCAAGAATAATCCCGTCATATGTCACTGTTGAAATAAAGGCTTCTTCTTTATTATCGTAACCCGAAGGTTCAGTGATGTATTGTGGTAATCCCCTTTTATCAGCCTGCATGAATTCTTGTAGCGTACTAATGTAATCAAAAATTTGATTAAAGTCATATTGCTCAATCGCACTGCCTAACATTCTTAAAATAAAGTCTTCCGTTACTTTTAGCCCTTGATCAAGATACATCGCACCGATTAATGCCTCAAAAACGTCTTCAAAATATTTATCGTTACTATATAAGTCTTGCGGTGTAATTGATTTACCAGTTCTAATATAGCGTTCTAATTCTAATTTGCGTCCTAAAGTAGCTAGCGTTTGTGTGCGCACAAAGTTTTTCCGCATATTCGTTAATTCACCTTGTTTTTTATCAGGATGACTTTTATAAATCGCACTAGCAATCAGCATATTTAAAATAGCGTCACCTAAAAACTCAAGCCTTTCATAGTCATGCGCGTCTTTGTCTTTTGTTTTATAACTAGAATGCGTTAACGCTTCTTCAAAGAGTCCCTCATTACTTGGCGTAATCCCTAATTTAGTAAAAAGACTATTTAGTTTCGACATTTTTTAACCCTTCACGTACTTTATTCACAATATCAGCTTTGGCCATTTTGTAACCAACAAGAATAGCGCTATAAAAGCCGCGTGGATCACTATTACCATGTGCTTTAACGACAACATTATTAACACCAATTAAAATCGCTCCACCTGTATTTTTATAATCAAAGGTTTCTGCCATGTTTTTGAAACCTTTTCTTGCAAAGAGATATCCTAATTTAGAAAATAAGTTTCGTTTAAAAGCGCCTTTTACACTGTCCATTAAGACTTTTGCGGTTCCTTCAATTGATTTAAGTAACACATTTCCAGTAAAGCCGTCTGCTATCACAACATCAGCCTCGCCATTTAACGCGTCTCGTGCTTCCATTTGACCCATAAAGTAAGGTAATTCTTTTTCTTTATAAAGTTTAAAAGCTTCAAGCACTAAAGGTGAACCTTTGGTGTCTTCAGTTCCGTTACTTAATAAATAAGTTTTTGGTGCTTCTACTCCAAATACCGCTCTAGCGTATTGTTGTCCCATTAGGGCAAATTGATATAAGTGACTCGCAGTATTTTCGTTACTTGCCCCAATATCAAGAATTGCGACTTGTTTGCCTTTTATTTTCGTTGGGAAGGGCGCTAAAATGGCGGCCCGTTCAACACCTTCAATTAATTTAAGTTTAAGCGTTGCCGCACTTAAATATGGGCCTGTTCCGCCTGCACTAATAAGCGCATCAGCCTTTTCTTCTATTACCGTATTAATTGCTTTTAAAAGCGAACTTTCTTTTGCGCGTAACACTTCAAGCGGTGTCGCATCAATTTTAACAACATCACGCGCATCAACAATCGTTGCGTAATCCGCAACTGGCGCTAAATCTTCTTTGCGACCCACAGCAAAAAGTTCAACTTCTGGATAATCTTTTTTAAACTGGATAAGCGCTGGGATTGTGCTTTCAAATCCGTAATCGCCACCCATCATTTCAATTACAAGTTTCATAGTCGTTATCTCCTTATTAAAAATAACCAAAGTTATTTTACCATAATCACCTTTTTATATAAACTAAGCCGTTTAAAGCTCTGCACTTTCAACTCTTTCAATTTTTTTAAATCTTGAAAGTCAAATTAAAAATAACCTTTATAATGAGACGACAATTTCGTATTTTGTGACTTAAAACAATGAAAAAGTAACTATAATTCCTATTGATTAAAAGTGTATGTTCCTGCAAAAATATTAGACAGATATTTATATTAGTCTTTTTCTAAAGCATCATTAATTACTTTTAAAAGCGGAAAATAATGCGGATTTGTCGGGTTATTAATAACTTCCAACGCATCTTCTTTAATGATAGTAATTAGTTTTAAATCCTTAATAACATTAAGATACATAAAGCTAGGCATCCCGCTTTGCTTCTCTCCCGTTAATTCACCAGGCCCGCGGAGTGCTAAATCAAGTTCTGCTATTTTGAAGCCGTTATCTTCTCTTGCAAACTCTTCAAGTTTATAATTATCTTCTTCCTCACTCACTAAACAAAGTGTTGCCCTTTTCCCGTCGCGGCCAATTCTGCCTCGAAGTTGATGCAATGAACTAAGTCCAAAACTATGTGGTTCGTAAATTATCATAAGTCCCGCACTCTTCACATCAATCCCGACTTCAACGACTGTCGTTGACACTAAGATTGGTGTTACACCACTTTTAAAGTTTAAGAGCGCCGCGTCTTTTTCTTCGCTTGCAAGCTCGCCGTGAAGCATACCCACTAAATGTGGGTAGCGCGCTGAAAAACGCTCGTAAAGCGCTAAAACATTTGTTTTATCACCGAAACTAATCTTCGGTGCGACTATATAAACTTGTCTATTTTCCGAGAGTGTTTTGTCAATAAGCGGTATCACATTTTTAGACGCACTTGTCGTAATAATGGTATTCACTTGTCGTCCAGTATGCGGAAAACTTTCAATTGTTGAAATATCCATATCGCCATAAATTACATTTGCAAGTGTGCGCGGTATCGGTGTCGCGCTAAGTAAGAGTAAATCAGCCTTTTCGCCTTTGTTTAATAGTGTATTCCGCTGGTTAACGCCAAATTTATGTTGTTCATCAATGACCACGAGTTCAAGTTTAGGATAAAAGACATCTTCACTAAATAAAGCGTGGGTACCAACGACAATATCGACTAACCCATGTTGGATATCTTCTTTTAATTTGGTTTTAACACTTGGCGTTAAAGCCCCAATTAGTAATTCGATTCGTAAATCAAAATCCTTAAAGAATGAAAGGAGCGTTTCATAATGCTGTTTCGCTAAACTTTCCGTTGGCGCAAGTAAGACACCTTGGGCTCCACGCAAGTAATTAATATAGAGTGCGACAAAACTCACAACTGTTTTACCGCTCCCAACATCACCCTGAAGCAAACGATACATCAGTGTTTCTTTATTCATATCGTAACCAATTTCTCGCACGGCAGTTAGTTGATCTTTCGTTAACTTAAATGGTAGTCTTTTAACAAATTCATTTGCGTCTTTTAAATTAACAATTGTTTTCTTTGAATTAGTTAATTCGCTATTTGCCCTTTTAATAAGTAAAAGCTTAATAAAATATTCTAATCCTTCTTCGTATTTAAGTGCTTTAAGTCCTTCAAAGACATCATTTAAGTCACGCGGATTATGCACACGTTTTAAGGCATCATTTAGCGAAATTAAGCCGTTTTTGTCGGCTAAAGGGCGCGGAACACGCGAAGTTACACTTTCTATTTTAAGTGCTTTTTGCACGATTCTTATAAACTCATGATTGCCTACTTCACTTGGTAAACTATAGAGTGGACTCAGCTGTTCTTCTTCGCTTAGCACCCGCGGAAAGAGTTTAATAACTGTTAGTTCTAAAAGTCGCAAATTAATTGTGCCGTATACCGTGATTAAGTCACCTATTTTGACGGCGTTTAATATATAGCGTTGGTTGTAGGCAACAATTTTATAAGTTGCGCCACTTTCACTAACAGCGGTGAAACGAATAATCGCCACTCTTTGCGGTTTAATTAAAAGTGGTGCACTCGTTACTTTTAATTTAAGTGTCACTTTTTCATTCGTGTTCATCTTAAATTCATCAGTGTACGACATATCTAAATAACGACGCGGTAAATGAAAAATGACATCCCTAAATGTGTGGATGTCATATTTTGCTAATGCATTAATAATTCGTGATGAATTACTTATTTTCGCCATCGCTACCTCTACTCGAGACCGACGATAAACGAATATACAGGTTGGCCGCCATTTACTAATTCAAAGTCAACTGCCGAATATTTTTCTTCAAGTTCCGCAAGTAATTCTTCTGCGGCGCTCTCTTCAACATCTTCACCGTAAATTATCGTCACAATTGCTGTTAATTCATCAATCATGCCAGCAAGGAGTTCGCGAAGGGCATCAAATTTATCAGGTAAGGAACAGAGAATCTTTTTACCTTGTAAACCCATATAATAATCTTTTTTAACTTCAAAACCATCAATTGATGTATCTTTAATTGCAAAGGTAATTTGTCCAGTTTCAACAGCGTCAAGTGCTTCAGTCATTATTTCAATGTTATGTTCAGTATCAACTTCAGGGTTAAAGTTCATCGCTGCGACTAAGCCTTGCGGGATTGTTTTACTTGGAATAACGTGAACATTAACAACACCTTCTTCATTAGTGACTTCAGCAGCTTGGGTTGCCGCTAAAATGATGTTACCGTTATTAGGTAAGATGAAAACAGTCTTAGCATGCACCTTTTTGATTGCTGCTAAAAAGTCTTCGGTTGACGGATTCATTGTTTGTCCGCCCTTAACTACATAATCTACACGATATTCTTTAAATAAATCACTTAATCCTTCACCACTAGCGACAGAAATTAAAGCGTAGTCTTTCATTTCCATGCTTGCACTAGTCACTTGCGGATTAGTGTTAAAATAATCTTTGCCGTGATCACTTAAGTGCGTATGTTGTTCCGTCATATTTTCAATTTTAAGCGTGACAAATTCCCCAAATTGTTGCGCATAAGTTAAAGTTGTCCCTGGTCTTAAAGTATGAATGTGCACTTTTAAGATATCTTCGTCGCGTACCATCACAATTGAGTTACCTTGTGAATTTAAGACGCTTGCAAAACGCTCTTCATTAAATGTTTTCTTTACTTCTTCACCAGCGCCAATTCGTAAGATAAATTCAGTACAGTAACCGTATTCCTCTTCACCAGTGATCCGCGCTCCCGCCATTTCATATTGCGGTACAACTTCCGTTGCGGTTGCACTTTCTTTTTGAATAATACCGGTAGTAATGGCCGCAAGCATTCCTTCTAAAATGGCCACAACCCCAGCGCCACCACTATCGACGACGCCAACTTCTTTTAAAACTGGTAATAAATCAGGGGTACGCTCTAAACTTGCTTTAGCTTCCGCAACCATTACTTCAAGCGCTTTAACAATTGACCAATTAGGCTTAGCTTTTTCGTTTAACACTTCAGCCGCTTCACGAATAACGGTGAGCATTGTGCCTTCAACAGGACGCATAACCGCTTTGTAAGCGACATCTTTACCGACTAACATTGCTTCACCAAATTGGACAGCGTTCATTGTTTCTTTACCTTCAAGCCCATTAGCGAACCCGCGGAAAATTTGGCTAGTAATCACACCACTATTACCGCGTGCCCCCATTAAGAGCCCTTTACTAAAGGCGCGGGCGATACGATAGACATTCGTATCATTTAAGTTTGATATTTCTTTTGCCCCACTTGAGACAGTTAAATTCATATTAAGTCCCGTGTCACCATCAGGCACAGGGAAAACGTTTAAAGCATCAATCGCCGGGTAATTGTTATATAAGTGGTTTGCCCCGGAGATGAACATTTCCTTCAGTGTAATTCCATTAATTTCTTTCATTCCACAAACTCCTCTTTAGCGTTCCTCAACGCCGACAATATAGATATTAATCGCTTTAAATTTGATGTCAAAAGTCTTCTCTAATGAGTATTTGACTTGGTCTTGTACCGATGTAATAATTTCTGTTAATTTTAATCCGTACATTACATTTAAATATAAGGAAACATGCCAGCTGCCACTTACTTTTTTAACAACGACACCAGGCTCTGGATCAACATTAAAAATCTCGCGAAGCCATGACTTCGGCGGTTGATTTGCAATCCCAATTACGCCATAACACGACGTCGCCGCGTCAACAGCTGCGCTCGCGATTGCTTCTTCACTAATAGTAATTCCTCCAAACGGAGTTTTGTTTTTTGTTTCCATAATATTTGTTTACGAGGCTTTCGAAAAAGGACATGAGGTTCGCCTCGTAGTGATATTATACTACAACATGAACGTTCACTCAACAAAATAACCTATTATTAAGTATTTTTCCGTCACATTTTTTTATATTTTTTTCAAAAATATAACGGCTTTTAGTGAACAGTAAGTCAAATTGTTCATGTATCATCACTACTTTACCTGCAAGGGGGCATAAAAAAACCTGGCAACTTGCTACTCTCCCCATACGGGTACCATCGCCGATGCAGTGCTTAACTTCTGTGTTCGAGATGGGAACAGGTGTGTCCACTGCGCTATCGTCACCAGGCCAGAGATTACTCTCTGAAAACTGAATACTATTTTTCGATGTACATGTCTTTCGTTTTAGCAATATTTAATTGGCGCAATTCATTAACATAGAAATATTAAGTCCTCGACCTATTAGTATCGGTCAACTGAATACATCGCTGTACTTACATTTCCGACCTATCAACCTAGTCGCTTTCTAGGGGTCTTACTTCTTGCGAATGGGAAGTCTCATCTTAAGGTTAGCTTCACGCTTAGATGCTTTCAGCGTTTATCTATTCCACAGGTAGCTACCCAGCGATGCCACTGGCGTGACAACTGGTGAACCATTGCTGTGTCCATTCCGGTCCTCTCGTACTAAGAACAGGTCCTTTCAAACTTCCTACGCCCACGACAGATAGGGACCAAACTGTCTCACGACGTTTTGAACCCAGCTCGCGTACCACTTTAATGGGCGAACAGNNCTCCAGGATGTGATGAGCCGACATCGAGGTGCCAAACTGCGTCGTCGATGTGAACTCTTGGACGCAATAAGCCTGTTATCCCCAGGGTAGCTTTTATCCGTTGAGCGACGGCCCTTCCACTCGGAACCGCCGGATCACTAAGCCCGACTTTCGTCCCTGCTCGACTTGTTGGTCTCGCAGTCAAGCACCCTTATGCCTTTGCACTCAATGTATGATTTCCAACCATACTGAGGGTACCTTGGGGCGCCTCCGTTACTGTTTGGGAGGCGACCGCCCCAGTCAAACTGCCCGCCTAACACTGTCCCCCGACCCGTAATGATCGTAGGTTAGAATAATCATGATTCAAGAGTGGTATCCCAAGGATGGCTCCCCCGAACCCAAAGGTCCGGCTTCATCGCCTCCCACCTATCCTGTGCATGAACCACAATTACTCAATATTAAGTTACAGTAAAGCTCCATGGGGTCTTTCCGTCTTGACGCGGGTAACCGGCATCTTCACCGGGACTACAATTTCGCCGGGCGGGCTGTTGAGA
>DBRT01000005.1:6725-11059 GCA_002306335.1 Caryophanales bacterium UBA1361 | reverse complement strand
TGGAGCAGCTGACGGGAATCGAACCCGCACGGTTAGCTTGGGAAGCTAAAGTTCTACCACTAAACTACAGCTGCGTTTTTTCTACAATAAACTATAACATAAATCGCTTTTTTAGTTCACGGAAAAAGTTAATTCTTAAAATAATTGCCGTACTTAAAAATATAGCAAGTGCGACACTGATAGAAACAATCATCGCCCAGCCAAGTGGTTCTTGACCGCGTAATACAAAGGCCACAACACTAAAAATAATAGCGATAATAATAAAGATTAAAAGCGGAAAGACATTTTGCTTTTGACGTGAGACATTACTAAAAAATAATATAGCGGTAATAATTAAACCACCAACGACCACGAGTGAAGCAACTTCGATTCCCGGCCAACTTGGATAAATCATATAAATTATGACGATAAGAATAGTGACATGAATCGAAGACTTCACGGCGATACTTGTGCGATTGTGTTCAATAAGTGTTGGAGTAAACACAAATGACCATATCATCCATAAGCTCCATATGACAATCACGCTCCAGGCCGAGCCTTTCACTAAGATATTGACAACAGCACTGATAATTGCCGCTAAAATGAAGGCAGGCTTTGCCCAGTAAATAGCGGCACGACGAATGTCATGTCTAATATTTTTTGCGGGATACACGACTTTTACGTTCATATACAGCACTCCCTTCTATCGTTATGTCTAAACCATCTTTTGTAAGCAGACGATGTATTTCTTCCTCGAAGGATGGATCTTTCGTACTTTTCGTAATTGTTAAAGTAGCGATATTATTATAAGTGATTAATGTTAATGCTGCGCGATTAACTTCAGGTGGACCAAGCACAAAGTCATAACTTTCAATATAGTCACTAAAATAATCTGGGGCACTTACAACCCCTAAATTACTTAATGTTGTCGTAAAGATTGCTTCACCCATCAGTCCATAGGCAAGTTTAGCAATCGGTGACTTTAAGAAAAGCGGGAAACCGCGGACATCTTTATTCATCCGGTGTGCGGAATACATCATCTCACTCATTTTTTCAAGACTTGTGGCCGTTACTAATTGTTCCTTGACAAGTGGTAAAAGTTGTTCCATTGTAGTAATACTTGTAATTGGAATTCTTATCCCACCATAAAGCGAAAAATTAGCGAGAGTTTTAGACTCATAATATTTGCGTAAATCAACAGGTACTTGAATTGCAATATCACCTTCCTTAGCGTCTGTTGCAAAGCGACTTGCTAAAAGGATTAGCGCTAAGACATAAGTTGTAATCGTGACATCATATGACTTGGCAGTTTTAGCTAGTTCTTTCGCATCAAGTCTAAAATGCAATATTTGTGTCGGGCGAATGCTTTCAATTTTACCACTCATTTGTAAGGCCCGTTTTTCTTTAAATCCGCTGCGCTTTGTGACAGTTGTTCTTTTAAATTCGTTTGCATCTTCTTCAGGAAGTGGTGCGGCATTAATATCGAGTACACTTGGATGCTTGTGTCCTTCAACACCAAAAAGACGTAAATAAGTATCAAGTAGTGTTTGTAAAAAGACGATTCCGCCCTTTCCGTCTGTTAACGAATGGAAAAATTCAACACTAATCCGATTTTTATAATATAAAACGCGGAATGATTTTGAACCTGTTGTAGCGACTTTAATCGGACGACATGGTAAATGTTCTTCCTTTTCAATACCGTAGCGTTGCTTATTAGCGTCTAAATAGTGCCAGAAGAAACCTTTTTTTAAGGTTGTGGCAAAGCGCGGGAAGCGTTTAATCGTGAAGGTAAGCGCAATTTGTAATAGTTGCGGTACAACTTCGTCATATAGATTTGCAGATAGTCGAAACACAGCTTGAAAGCCGTGTTTCATTGATAAAGGATAAATCTTTGCGGCGTCATCAAGCGCGTAATATAAAAGAGGGGGACGTGCGTAAAATCCCCCAAGGTTTTCATTATCAAGGCGGCGCAGAGCTTCAGTTACTGATACACCAATAGCGTTGTAATACATCAGAGCCCCTTTAAGGTCTTTCCGTAATTTCTTTTCTTCGCTAAGTGGTAAGTTCATATGTTGTTTAAAGTTCACCATAAAAGCTTTCACTTTTTGGACATCATCAGCATTTAAGTGATTTAAATATTCGGTAAACTCATTTACTTTGCGTTTTCTCATAATCATAGTAATTATAACACGATTATGTAATCGTGAATTTATTGATGTTTAGATGATTTTATTTTTTAGGCTTAAGTGGATAAATACCGCTTACTGGCAAGGTAAACATAAAGCCCACAACTTGTTTTTTACAATCAGAAATAATGTCTTGGACGGCTTTTACAACTTCCGTCACTTTTTCTGCTTCTGGAATAACTGTAAAGATTGTTTTTGAGTTTTTTTGGTTAGTTTCAAGTGATCTCGCAAAAGGACCGGAGAGCAATGAGAGTAAGCCTTCATTTTGCATAATTGCTGCGGCCATTCCTTGTGAGTCGATAATTGTCGCACCGCGCACATGGAGATCTAGAAACTTTTCTAAGATCTTGTCTAAGTAAGATAAGTCATTTAAAACAATAAATAAGATTTGCATAATTATGCTCCTTCCTCGGTTAATTCAATACCGTCGAGGCTTGATAATTGTTCAAGGCGATCAAGACCTCCAATTTCGCCGGCTTTACTAATGGCAAATTTTGCAAAGACTGGACCCATCGTTTCATACACTAATACTGATAACATTATAACAGTAGAAATGGCAGGATACATCGGAGCCATCTGTGTGTAGACAATTGCCAGTAATCCAATTGAGACACCACCTTGTGGTAAAAGGGCAATGCCTAAGTACTTTTTCACCGTTGGTTCAGCTTTAACCACATTAGCGCCTACAAAGATACCAAGCCACTTACCAAAGCCGCGCGCTAGGATATAGACACCAGCGATTAATAGTAAGAGCGGGGTTGTTCCTAAAATGGCTAAATCAAGGCCTGCACCAGCAAGGGTGAAGAAAAGAATATAAAATGGGGTAGCAAAGTCGTTAATCGCATTAAATGTCTTTTCGGGACGTTTAGCAATATTAGCGATCATTGACCCAATCATAATGTTTGATAATAATTGACTAAATGATAAACCGTGTGGTTCTAAGTAATAATTAATCAAATATGTTAATCCGATTGTACCAAAGACAGCAATAAGTGATAAGACTTGCAAGTCATCACGAATGCGGTCAAACTTATTCGCTAGAAGCGATAAGAGTAAACCGATTATCATTCCAAGGGCAACCGAGCCAAACACTTCAATAAATGGCTTTAAAATCATGAGCCACACTGGGGGTAAAGGACCAGTTGACGCTAAGATTTGCGCAAAAGAAATAAAGAACCCAAAGACAACAATACCAAAGATATCATCAAGCGCGGTAATTGGTAAAATAGCGCGTGTCACAGGACCAAAAGCCCGATATTGCCGAATAACCATAAGGGTAGCGGCTGGGGCAGTCGCCGCACTCATTGACGCTAAAATTAAACCAAAGGCCACATTAGGTTTGCTAAATGGGTTATAACCATCAGGCATAATTGCTTGTGGTTTTGGTAAAAAGAACATTGCAAAGAATACGACTAATACCGCACCTAATACTTCAGTTGAAGTCATAACTAAAATTGGTTTACCGACCTTTTTAATTGATTTGATACTAAATTCCGCACCAATTGAAAAAGCGATAAACGCAAGGGCGATTTGGCTTATAAAGTTGAGATTGCCACTATCTTCGACAGTGATAATGCCCGGAAAGCCTTTGAAAATAAGACCGAGTGATGGTCCAAGTAACAAACCGAAAAGTAAATAACCGCTAACATTCGGTAATTTTAATTTTCGGGCCACGAGTGATCCGATAAATCCCACGGATAGTACGATGGCAAGTTTTAGGATTAAAACAAAAATTGCATCCATAATTTTCTCCTCTCATAAAAATAATTAATGTTCTTAATTACTCCTATGAGGTTAGCTGTCGGGTTCAGGACATTAAGAATATCCTTACAATTATAATTGATTCACCCCAAACGACTGTTGGGTCCCCCACTCTTCGGATTCGGAGTCCCCTATATCTTATTAGATATAGTATGGTAAGTCAATTTTTTTTGGCGCGTAACTATAAAAAAATCCGCATTATGCGGATTCTATTTTCTTTGCAACTAGTTTTCGATACGCTAAATCAAATAATGATACGAACACAGAAGTTAAAATCAGTGTCACAATTGTAAATATACCAACTTGGGTAAACTCCACACCATTACCATCAATAATCGTTACTGAGATAATCATACTTATACATGCTAGAACTAAATAAAAAGTTTCGGCTAATAATTTAGCGACAAA
>DBRT01000005.1:5129-6686 GCA_002306335.1 Caryophanales bacterium UBA1361 | reverse complement strand
CCAAGTAAAGCAACTAGTGCACGGATGAAAAATGTAGTATTAAGCGGGTTAAATGTATCAAAAAGTAAACCCCAAATGGAAATTACGAGTGAAACAATAAATATATTTAGCCATGTAAAAATTAAGGCTTTATTTTTAGTAATAATAAATAAGACAAGCACTGTTAGTGTCCCAAACGCTAATGAAGCAACACCGATTGTTGTTTTAAGTTTACTAAAATCACTATTATTAAAAAGTTGTAAGTAAATTCTTGCTAAGTAATAGTTCATCGCATCGATTGGTGCTGTTCCAACATTTGTATAAATAATTATTTGGACACCAAAACCAACTAAGCTAATGCCTAAAAGATATACAATTAGCTTAATAATGAATGTTTTGTTAATTTGAAACTTTTGGGTTTTATTTTCGTTTTGCATACTTCGTAATTATAACAATTTTATAGTGCTAATACTTAAAATATAAATGTAAAAGGACATAAGTTAGTTATATTTATTCATTGCAAATTTCATTAGCGTAAGTCCCTACTGCTAGAACAAGTAAAATAAATAATTTGATTGTCTTGTGATAATTTTTCAAGTAGGGGTCTTACGAGTTTAATTCTTTTATCATCGAAGTTAACGAATGTATCATCAAGAATGATAAATGGTTTTAAGTCTTGATACACTAAATCAATTAAGGCAACGCGCACTAAGACCGAAATAAGATCTTGACTACCAGCACTGTAATAAGCAAAGTCGTAATATTCATTCGTGTCTAAATCTTTTAATTTCATTTCAGAGTTTCCGTCAAACATTACAGAGTAGCCCTCTAATTTAATTTTCGTAAGTAAGTCGTTAACATTATTTTGAAGCGGGGTTAAATACCTTGCTGCTAGTTGCTGATTAGCGTGTTCTAATAATGTTCTAGCGATAGTTAATAATTCTTTTTTCTGCTCATAGTTTTGCATTGTAGTGCGTAATTCGTCGCGTTCAAACTTGTAATTTTCAAGATTACTCGCTAAGTCTTCATTTGCTTCAATTTGTTTTTCTAAAGCTGTTATTTTTTTGATTAATTCATCGTTTTTGATGTCGACATTACTCTTATTCCTGTTTAATTCTTCTTCATCTAGTAAGGCGAAAGAATTTAAATCACTATTTATTTTTTTAATATCATAATTCTTAAGTTTAAAATTTACATCATTAAGCTTTTTATTAAGCGCTAAATGTTTTTCATAGTGACTATTAATAAGGAAATAAGCAACTTGAACATCACTAACACTATTAACTTTAACGGAATACTTACGAAATACATCAAAAACATGTTCTTTAAAAGCTTCTAATTCTTTTTGTTTCTGGTTAACTTTTTGTGTCCACTCATCAAGTTTTTGTTTAAGTTTAATGTCACTTTCTGTGCTAGTCATTGTCGCTAGTTCAGCGGCATAATTTTCAAGTTTTACATTAAGTTCATCAATCGTTTTATTTAAAAGCGCTATTTCTTTTCTTAACTTATTATTCTTACTTTTAAGGACAAAGAAATAAATTGATAGCGTGATAATGCTTAGGAAAATATCAAGGAAAC
>DBRT01000005.1:0-5080 GCA_002306335.1 Caryophanales bacterium UBA1361 | reverse complement strand
TTAGAGCAGCGTTTATTGAATTAATTTCTGTTTGTGCTTCATCTTTAAATTTATTAAATTCACTCTCTTTTGCCGACAAATCCGTGCTTAATTCTTCTAAATACACTAAATTTGTGTCTTCAACTTTATTACCCGCAAATAATTTTTTATTTTCTTCAATTTGTAAATTAAGGTTATTTATTTCATCATTTAGTGCATTATAATCTTTAAGGTCTTTTTCAAGTATCTTTTTATTCGCAACGAGTTTTAAATCATTTTCAAGTTTAGTTTTTAGCTTGTCATTTTCGGTTTTTTGTCTTTTTAGCGCAACTAATTCATCAGAGTTTTCACTAATTAAATTAACAGCGTTTTCTGCTTCAAACACAAGATTATTTGTGGCATTGAGTTCACGGTCAGTTTTGTTATATAGTGAATTTCTTCGCTGGTTACCAGGTGAAAGTTCTTTTATAGCATCATCAAGAATATTAAATGCGGAAGTGTAATCACTATCTTCTGTTGTATGCCCAAACAGACCGCGTAATTTTACATTAATATCATCATGAATTTTTTCATCACTACTATATAAAACTTCTAATTGTTGAATAAAGTTTAATTTCTCAAAACTTTCACTATTTACACCAAAGATGATATCACCGAGGTTATCACGCGTTATTTTAATACCATTTAATTCATCAATATTTACATTGCGCGCTAAGTCTTTAACTGCAATCGTATCATTAGAGAGCGATTCACCAAAGGTGCGGGTAACAGTATAAGTTCGCCCGTTGTAGACAAAAGTTAAGTTACCACCATAGGTGGTTTTACCCCACGGTAAATATTTAAAGCGTGGTAGTGATAGTCTTTTTCCTTTTCCTTTAGCGGTTTTCATCCCAAAGAACATCGCTTTAATGAATTGCGCAATCGTTGTTTTACCAAAACTATTATCTTCATTAATGATTGTAAGCTTTTGATCAAATTTAAGATTGTAATTTTCAAGCTTACCAAAACTATCAATATTAAGTTCTAATATTCTCATAGGTCAATTTTCCTTCCCTTTAGTGCATTTAGACCCAATTTTAAGAGTTCTTCCTTAACTTCAGGGGAGTAATTTGAAGCTTCGATTAGGCGAAAGAATTCACCGCGTAATGATACTTCGTTTGCAAAATCAATAGTGTTAAGGTTAACCTTAGAATCATCGATTAACTCTGCATAATAAAATTTACTTTCTAAATATTCGCGCAGTGCATTTATATCTTTGATTAATTCATAATTATATTTACCAGTTAATTTTAGACGTACGATATCATCACTAGGAATCTTATTAGTGGCCTTCTTAATTGCTAACTCAATTTCAAGAGTGTTGTTTAATGCACTGATATCGACATCAATAATATGATAAGTACGACTATTATTTTTAATAAATTCGCGTCTAATCAGCTTATTTTTTTGTATTTCTAAAACAAAAAAGCCGCGTTCACCCACTTCATCAAACCCGCGCGGTTCAAGCACACCTGAATAAGCATATATGCCGCGCGCATCTAATCTTTTCGCGGCAATATCGGGGATATGGATGTCGCCAAGCGCTAAGTAGTCAATATTTTTGCCTTTTAAATTATTTAAAGGGATTTCAGCTTCAGTGCCATGTAGCATCAAGATGTTATATTTATTTGGATCAAAGTTTAAGGTTTTAGTGTAATCTTCATCTGCATAGTTATCATAAGCTTTAATACATACATCATCGTAAAGGAATGTATTATTTTCTTTTGTCACAATTTTAAGATTTGAAGGTAATTCCGCTAATTTTTCATGATTAAATACAGCTGGGTCATCATGATTACCCGCTAAATATATAAAATCAATTGTTGGTGCACTTGTAATTTTTGTTAATACTTCACGTAAGGTAGCAAGTTTTACTTCTTTATTGTCAAATAAGTCTCCTGCGATTAAGATAACTTTAACATTGTGCTTAACTCCGTAATCGATCATCCGAAAAAAAGCATTTTTAATTTCTCTAATGCGTCTTTCTGTTTTATCGCCACCATACCGATTCATCTTTGAATCAATATGAATATCCGCTGTATGGATTATTTTCATACTTACCCCCGTTAACTTACATTTAGTTAACTTATTTTATCATAATACCTAGCCATTAAAGTGAATATAGCATTAATAAATGCTATTAGCCTTCATTAATAAAAAAAGACATCATGTGGCGATGTCTTTTATATTGTTTGTAAGCATCTCTTCTCTTGCTCTTATAGTAAGAAGATTAATGTTGCAATTCCAAAATAAATTAGTAATGCGAATAAGTCATTTAGCGTCGAGATAATTGGACCACTAGCAATCGTAGGATCAACCTTCATCTTCTCTAAAATAATTGGAATAAAAACACCAGCGGCAGCAGAGATAAACATCCCGCCCATAAGCGAAGTCCCAATCGTGATTGCTAGAAGTAACGGGCTATGCGTTCCCATATTAATGAAACTAAGAATAAGAAATGAGAGTAAAAAACCACCAAGACCAATAGTGATGCTATTTAAGACTCCGATTGCTAGTTCTTTGCCAATGTGTTTTTTCTCATTATGGATACCTGCAAGTTCATCTTGATTTAATTTTAAAATCGTCACGGCAATTGATTGAGTGCCAATGTTTCCTGCCATCCCTAAAATCATTGGTTGAAACATAATTAAGGCGATGACTTCAACGAGTGTCTTTTCAAATACTGATAATAGGGCAGCAATCACTAAGTTTAATAATACTGAAATAACTAACCACGGCATTCTTTGTATAGAACGTCTAAAGGCATTGGATGATTCATCATAATCACCAACCCCTGTCATCTTAGCGATGTCTTCTTCATGTTCAGCGACCATAATATTTAATACATCATCAGCAGTTACAATCCCGACAATTTTCATATCGTCATCTAGTACTGGTAAGACACTTTTTGCATAGTTTTCAAACTTTTTATAACCATCATTAAGTGAGTCATCAAGTGTTAAATAATTGTTAATGCTATAAGTTATGCTATCAAGTGTATCAGTGGCGCGTGCACTAATTAAATCTTTTAAAGTTATACTTCCAATTAAAGCATTATTTTCATTAATTACAAAGATATCATCGACAAAATCATTGTATTTTGAGCTATTAATGATATGCGCAGTAGTATCTTTGATCGTTGAATTTTGTGTAATCGTTACAAAATTAGTGCTCATTATTGTTGCAATTTTTTCGTCGTCATAACTCATTAAAACTTTAAGTGCTATAGCTTTATGTGTCCCTAGTAAACTTAATAGATACATTTGATAGTCGTCTTCAAAACTAGTAATGAATGTTTTTAAATCATCCATTTCAAAAGCTTCTAAGAATTGCTTTTTTTGTGTTTCCGTTAATAAACTAAAGTAGTGACGCGAAACTTCACTTGGTAATTCAAGGAATACTTCAACTGTTTTATTTAGTGCCATCAAACGAATTAATCGCATTTGCGTATCGTCGGAAGCATCCTTCATTTTTGTCGCGATGTCATAAGGATGCATTTTCGCTAAAGTTTTCTTTAAGGCGGCATCATTTAAAATCATTAAGTTTTTCATTTAAATCACCCCCAGTAATAATGTTGCTACCCCGAAATAAATAACAACACTAGTAATATCAATAAGTGTAGTAATAAGTGGGCTAGAAGCGACTGCTGGATCAATTTTCATCTTGTCTAAAATAAGCGGGATGAATAATCCAAATATTGGTCCAGTTGCGACCGTCACCGCTAGTGAAATAAAGACGACTAATGATACATTAAAGGGTTCAGTAATCCCAATTACATTGGAAATAATAAAAGAGACTATACCCGCGACTATACCAAGCCCAAGCCCGTTAATAATTCCTGTTAGTATTTCGGTGCCACCATTTCTAAGCGCTTTTTTTGGATTTTTACTAAGTAATCTTAAAGTTACCGCAAGGGTTTGACTCGCAACATCACCCCCAGCGTCAAGAATTAATGGTTGGAAAAGGGCGAGCACCGCTACTGAAGTAATTACTTCTTCAAAGCGACTTGTAGCAATTGCAATTGGCATTGATAGCACTAGTAGTAAGAAGAGCCACGGTAATCTTTTAGCAGCGGACTTAATAACTCCTTTTGTTTTTGTATCTGGTAGTGCCGATAGCTTTTCAAAATCATCAACGGATTCTTCATGATATATTTCGATCGCATCATCAATCGTAATAATACCGATAAGCTCTAATTCTTCGCTGACAACTGCCATTTCATGGAGACCATAATTCTTCATTTTATGGACTGATTCTTCAATGTCATCACTGGCGAAAACAAACGGAGTAAATTCAGTGATATCATCAATAAGTGCTGGTGCTTTAGTGCGGACTAAATCTCTTAATTCGACCGTCCCTTTATATTTATTGCCACTATCAACAATAAAGATGTGATTAATAACATCAATTTCCCCAGCTTTTTGAATAACATTTTTAGTTGCCGCTTTAATATCTGTTCCTAAAGAAAGGCTAATATATGCATCAGACATATGGGCGCCAACTTTTTCTTCGTCATACTTTAATACTTGCGTAATATGAAGTTCTTTTTCTAAACCTTCAATTAACTTAGTTTCATTATCGAGATAGACAATAATGTCAGCAGCGTCATCAAGTTCAAGCGTATCAATAATATTTTTTTGTTTTGTTAAATCAAAATCATCAATAACTTCTGCAGCTTTTTCTGGTTCCATAAAAGCAACAATTCTGCCAATTTCTTCTTCGCTTAGCAGTGAGTAAAATAGCTCTTGTTCATCAAGAGTAAGTGCATTTAGTGCTTCAATAATGTCATAAGGATGCATTTTTTTGACATATTTAAGCAATGCTTTTTTGTCTTTTCGTTTAATAATTGTGCGCATGTTAACCTCCCTCCTTTGCTTGGAATTCAAATAAAAAGCTCCCACATTAAGTGAGAGCTAACTAAACAGTACGAGTATCAGCGTATTCGTAGAGTTTTAGCACTATGCAACGTAAACATGAAGTTAGCTACTTTGTGGAAAGCCTTAAGTCGACAATCCATGTTCTACCCATTGGTGTCTCTGGACATTTTTGGGCAGCAGCCTAT
>DBRT01000033.1 GCA_002306335.1 Caryophanales bacterium UBA1361 | reverse complement strand
AGGATATATGGCTATTATTACGAGCCCTAAGGGCACACATGACTTAATTGGAAACGAAGACCGTGCTTATGCTTATATAAGTGATACATGCGGCATCGTTGCCCGACTTTATGGTTTTGATCCACTGACAACACCGATTTTCGAGGCTAATGAACTATTTGCCCGTGGTGTCGGTGATGCGACAGACATTGTACGGAAAGAAATGTATGTATTTACCGATAAAGGTAACCGCTTAATGGCACTGCGTCCTGAAGGTACCGCAGGAGTAATGCGTAGCATTATTGCTAATAAGCTTTACGCTACGAATGATTTACCGCTGCGTTATTACTACAGTGGACCAATGTTCCGCTATGAAAGACCACAGCTTGGGCGTTATCGACAATTCCATCAATTTGGGGTTGAAAGTGTTGGTAGTACGAGCATTATTGCTGATCTTGAAGTAATTTTACTTGCAATCCATTCTTTACAAGCTTTAGGACTTGAAAATATTACAACTAAAATTAATAGTCTTGGGAAGCAAGAAGCGCGTGACGCCTATCGCGAAGCACTTAAAAAATATTATGAACCACATTTAAAGGATGTATGTCCTGATTGTAAAGTGCGTTATGAACAAAATCCGCTACGGATGCTTGATTGTAAAGTACCAAGTGACGTCGAACTTGCCAAAGCGGCACCAAAAGTTACTGATTTCTTAACTGAAGAAGATAAAAAAGACCTTGAATTCATTAAAACTTCACTGGAAGAATATGGTGTTAATGTGGAAGTTGATTACGGATTAGTGCGCGGACTTGATTATTATTCAGGCATTATCTTTGAATTTGTCTATATCCCGCCTTCAGGTAAAGATTACGGAGCGATTGGTGGCGGTGGCCGCTATGATAAACTTGTGGAAGAGTTAGGCGGTCCAAGTTTAGAAGGTGTTGGTTTTGCTTTTGGCCTTGAACGGCTCTATCACATTTTAAATGAAGAAGGAAAACTTGAGCACACCGCAGTTAAAGATGACTTTATTCTTGTCGCGATCGGTGAAGAAGCACGGACTGGTGGTTATAGTTTACTAACTGCTTTACGCGCGAACGGGCTACGCGGAATCATGAATTTTGAAGATAAATCATTTAAATCACTCTTTAAAATCGCCGAAAATCGTGGAGCACGTGTTGCTTTAATTCTCGGCGAAGCTGAAATTAAAAATGAAGTTGTCGGTGTACGGAACTTAGAAACACAAGAGCAAGTTGAAGTACCGTTTGCCGAAGTGATTAATTATATACTTGACCTTTGTGAAGAATATCACGCCTGTAATTGTGGGTGTGACCATGAAGATTGCGATTGTGATAATCATGATCATAAATGTAAATGCGGCTGTGAACATGAGGATTGCGACTGTGACCATGAAGAATGTGAATGCGACTCTCATAAAGAAAACGGTGAATGCTGCGGCGAACATCATCACGATGAAAAGCATGAATGCTGCCGTAAACATGAACATGAAAAAAATCATGAATGCACTGGCAAAGGTAAAGGTCATGGTGTGAACTGCAAAAAACATGAAGAAAAAGAAGAAGAGAAGGCATAAACTTATGTATCGAACAATTGAAAACGGAAATATTAATGAGAAACTAGTTGGACAAACAGTTAAAATCATTGGTTGGGTCGCTAAAAAACGTGATTTAGGCGGCTTAACATTTGTGGATTTACGTGACCGAAGCGGGATTGTCCAAGTGTTAATAAACGAAGGCGTAGCGCGCCCTGATATTCGCAATGAATACATTATTCAAATCGAAGGCGTTGTCACGCTTAAAGAAGTGCCAAATAAAAACTTAAAGACAGGGAAAGTTGAAGTCGTGGCAAGTAAAGTCACACTTATTAATAAAGCTAAGAACCCGCCGCTTATTATTGCCGATGAGACAGACGCTTTAGAAGATGTGCGGCTAAAATATCGTTATTTAGATTTACGGCGTAAAGTATTACAAGATAAACTTATCGCCCGCGCTAAAATAACGAAAGTAACGCGTGAATTTTTAGATAATGAAGGGTTTATCGAAATTGAAACACCAATTTTAACTAAAAGTACACCTGGTGGTGCTCGTGACTATTTAATCCCCTCACGCTTAAACCCAGGCACTTTCTACGCCCTAGCGCAGTCACCACAAATTTATAAACAACTTTTAATGATTGGTGGGCTAGAAAAGTATTATCAAATCGCCCGCTGCTTTAGAGATGAAGACTTACGTAGTGACCGCCAACCTGATTTTACCCAAATTGATATTGAGACAAGTTTCTTTACTTACGAAGAAGTACTTGATTTAAATGAAAGACTTTTACAAAAAATCTTTAAAGAAGTGAAAGGCTATGATTTAAAATTGCCTTTACCACGCTTAACTTATCACGAAACTGTAGAAAATTATGGTAGTGATAAACCTGATTTACGTTTTGATTTAAAAATTAGAGATTTAAATAAAGTTTTAAGTAATGAAGAATATTTTAAAGCAAAAGAAGATGTTCGTGGTCTCATTATTAATGACCCGACAAACATCTTATCGCGTAAAACACTTGATGAACTTAACTTAATCGTTAAGCAACACGGGCTTAATTTCTTAGGTGTTTTAAAGTATGACGGCACCGCTTTTAGCGGTAGTCTTGCAAAAAACATTACTAGCAGCCACACTGAAGTAGCAGAGGCTTTAGGTTTAGCGGCAAATGATGTCGTCTTACTTGGGTTTGACGCCCCGCTCGCGCGTATTTTAAGTGCACTAGGCGCAGTTAGAAAAGAATTAGGCGTTCGCTTTAACTTAATTGATGAAAATGCTTACTCCTGTTTATGGGTCGATTCCTTCCCACTTTTTAGCTATGATCCTGAAACTCGTCGCTTCGCTAGTGAACACCATCCCTTTACGCAACCAAAAGAAGAAGATATTGCTAAATTAGCGACAGCACCAGAAGAAGTTTTAAGTTATGCTTATGACATCGTTATTAATGGGTATGAAGCTGGGGGCGGAAGTATGCGGATTTATGACCAAGATTTACAAAATCGTATCTTTGAAATCTTAGGCTTAAGTGAAAAAGAAATTGAGTATTTATTCGGTTTCTTTATCGAAGCACTAAAATACGGCACCCCACCGCACGGCGGGATTGCTTTTGGGTTAGATAGACTGACGATGATTTTAACGGGTACTGATGATATTCGTGATGTAATTGCCTTCCCCAAAAATTTAAAGGGCGCAAGTTTAATGAGCGGTGAACCTTCAAAAGTTTCTAATTTACAATTAGATGAATTATATATTAAAATAAATACAGGAAAAGATGGAGGAGAGGAATAATTTATGTGTTTAAGAAAACGTAATACTTACGATGCCTTAAGTGTCGCGGCGATTCGTGCGACTGTTATTGACATTACTAATACCGCTAATTCGGGACACCCTGGGATGGCGATTGGGAGTGCCCCATTAGTTTATAATCTTTATAAAAATCATTTGAAAATTGATCCGCGGAATCCAGAATGGATTGCCCGTGACCGTTTTGTGCTTAGTGCGGGACATGCGAGTGCCTTACTTTATACTGTGCTCCATTTAGCAGGTTACGCCATTGAAATTGATGACTTAAAAGCCTTTAGACAACTTAACTCGATTACCCCAGGCCACCCTGAATATAAAATGACACCAGGAGTCGATGCCACAACAGGACCACTCGGTCAAGGACTTGCGAATGCCGTGGGGATGGCGCTAGCGGAAGCTAGTTTAACAGCGCGTAATCCAAAGTATGCGCATCTTTTAAGCCATTATACGTACTGTTTAGTGGGCGATGGCTGTTTACAAGAAGGAATTAGTCAAGAAGCAGTCTCGTTTGCTGGTCATCAAAAACTTAATAAATTAATTGTGTTTTATGACGCTAACGATGTGACGCTTGACGGACCACTGAGCGATTCATTTAGTGAAAATGTTGAAGCTCGCTTTAAAGCAAGTGGCTGGAATGTTTTAAAAGTTGATAACGGTAATAATCTTAAACAAATTGATAAAGCAATTAAAAAAGCCAAACGCAGTGATAAACCAACACTTGTAATTATGAAAACGATTATCGGTCAAGGTAGTCGGCAACAAGGTACACATAAAGTCCACGGCTCACCACTTGGTGAATTAGATGGTACTTTTGCTAAAGGTACTTATCACTATCCAAATGCGCCATTTGAAATCCCGCTTCCAGTATATGAAAGTATGCGAAGCCAAATCGCGCGTAACGGCCAAAAGGCGTATGACACCTGGGCAAAGAGTTATACATTATTTGAAGCCGACAGTGATGTTGAAGCCGAAGACTTAAAAATCGCCTTAAACGATGATACTGAAAGTAGTCTAGCAATGATGAAACTTACATTTGAAGACGAATTAAGTGAAGCAACACGCAACACTAGTGGTAATGTACTCGCTGCTGTTAATCGTCATTTACCGCATATTATGGGCGGAAGTGCTGACGTTGCTAGTAGTGTAATGACACTAATTAACGGTGAAACAAACTTTACGGCTAAAAACCGTAGAGGACGGAATATCAATTTCGGGATTCGTGAATTCGCGATGGGAGCGATTAGTAACGGGATGCTCCTTCACGGCGGACTACGCACTTATGTAGGGACATTCCTCGTCTTTAGTGATTACCTTAAAAACTCAATGCGTCTTGCTGCACTAAGTCACTTACCAAATATTTATTTATTTAGTCATGATAGTGTGAATTTAGGAGAAGACGGACCAACCCATCAACCGGTTGAACACTTAGCGATGATGCGCGCAATGCCAAACTTTGACTTATGGCGGCCGGGTGACGCACGCGAAACATTTGTGGCGTGGAAAGTAGCCCTAGAGAGCAAAACGCGGCCACACGCCTTAATCTTAACACGGCAAAAATTACCACTTATGGCTGGTAGTGATAAAGAAAAGCTAATCCGTCGTGGTGCTTATGTTGTAAGCCCTGAAAATAAACGAAAGAAACTTGATTTTATTATTATCGCAACGGGTAGTGAAGTAAATATGGCCTTAAAAGCGCAAAATACTTTACTCATCCACGGTTATAATGTCCGTGTTGTCTCGATGCCGAGTATGGAAGTGTTCCGTCGTCAAGATAACGCCTATAAAGCTGAAGTATTACCACTTGGCAAAGATAAACGCATCGCTGTTGAAATCTTAAGTAGCTTTGGGTGGCACGAATGGGCAGATCATACGATGTGCTTAGATCGCTTCGGCTTTAGTGCCCCGCAAAAAGATATTTTAGAGCACTTAAAATATACACCAGAAATGCTCGCACGCCTTGTTGAAGGGATTATTGATCCAAAGACACTTAAAAAAGGTGAAAAACTCTATTCCGGTGAAGCACCTAATCCAATCCCGCCCGTTTTAAGTGATCTTGACACCCCAGCGGAAGGTGAAGAACTTTTAACACTAGAAGATGTTGAACTTAAAGTTTCAGAAAAAGTTGAACCTGAAGTAACCGCTAGTGAAACAGAAGAAAAACAAGAACCAACTGAAGCAAAGGCCGAAGTAAAAACTGAAGCAAAACCAAAAACAAAGAAAACAACTAAAAAATAATCAATTAGTAGTTTATTAGTAGTTAATTTTAATTAGATTACTTAGAATGGCGCATTGCAAATATGCGCCATTTTATAATTCTCACTATATAAAATTTATTTTTTAAATTGTTAAATTAACTTATTCAATTATCATTCAATAATAAATTATTGGTCAAAAGCAACAAATATTGTAAAAAGGCGTTTGTTTCGTTATAATTAAAGCCAGAGGTTATTTATGGCAGAGTATGTTTACATTCAAAAATACAATAAGCAAGGCATAATGGGTATTAGCTATCAAGTATTCGATAAAATTGCCGAGATTGCTACTAATGAAGTTAGTGGGGCAACGGTTTCACGTAAACGTTATTCGCTTTCTAAACCAGTACGTTGTACGATCCGTAGTGGTACTGTTAATGTGAAGATTTCCGTAAAAGTTAGTCCGAATACAAATGCTGAAGAAGTTGCAAATGAAGTCCGTGAAAATGTCGCGCTTAGTTTAACGCAAATGACCGAATTAATTCCGTTTGACATTGATGTTGAAGTAATCGATGTCGGTTAAGCATTATATTGATGAAAGAGAAGTCACGAATAAATCCGAAAAAGATCGTTTTTAAGTTAATTAACTTTTTTTTATTATTAATCATTTTTAGTAACTTAATTGGTAATTTCTTTGGCATCAGTAGTGATTATACGTATTACCACTGGGGATTAAACAGTATTGCGATTTTTTCGCGTTACATTGAAAATAGTGTCTTAGAAATTGGGATGCGCATCTTTTTATTAGGCTTAACGACAATGGTAAGCAGCGCTCTTTTATTTCTTTTGTATCATTTTGCGAGAAAAGGTAAAATTGTACCGCTAGTGTTAGCAATTATCATTTATGTAATTGATTACTCACTAGTGTTTAGTCCGTGGTACCGTGAAAGTACCTTTAGTTATATATGGTCGAGCTTTATTCATTTAATTATGATCGCATTATTTATGGCTGCCGGACTATTCTTATTACTACTAAATCCAGGAGGAAATAAGGAATACTATGATTTCACGGAATAAAAGTCATGAGTATGGTGTGCAAAGTGTCTATGCAATGCTCGTTTTCATTAAAGAAGACATTGCTTTTGATTTACCTGCGGTTGTAAGCGGTGTAACTGGTACAGAATATAGTGAACTCCCCGTATTTCTTAAAGAAACATTAATTAACATCGTTAAGAACTATAGTGAAATTGTGACGAACTTAACACCTTATTTACGCGACTGGAAGTTTGAACGTTTAAATTTAGTAACCCAAGCCATCTTAATTTATAGTTACGCTGTTTATTTTTATACTGAAGATAAAGGTAAAAGTAAAGCAGTGATTATTAATGTCGCTATTAAATTATCAAAACTTTTTAATCCGACCGAAGATTATAAATTTATTAATGCTGTGCTTGATGGGGTTTTAATTTAATGCGAAGTATTTTATCAATTAGTGAACTTAATGCATACGTTAAAAATGTTATTCAGCGTGACGCATTTTTAAGTTATGTTGAAGTACGCGGAGAAATTATTAACTTAAAACGCTATAATACTGCGATTTACTTCACCTTAAAAGAAGAAGATAAGGCACGCCTTAGTGTTGTAAGTTTTAACACTAAAGCGTTTCCTACGACGCTAAAAGATGGTGACGAAGTAATTGCCACAGGTCGTATTACGGTTTATGAAAAAAGTGGTAACTACCAACTCGTGGCCACTGAAGTTAGTTATTACGGACTTGGTGCGAAGTTGCTTGAACTTGCTAAACTTAAAGTAAAGTTAGACAAGATGGGGCTTTTTGATCAAGAAAAGAAGCGCCCATTACCTAAATTTCCCAAAGTTATTGGTATTATTACCCCAAAAGATAGCGCGGCACAGAGTGATTTAGTGACGAATATTAACCGTCGCTATCCGCTTGTGACTTTAAAGATTGTTAACGCTATTTTTCAAGGGGAAAGTGCGCCTTCTTCACTCATTAGTGCCTTTGAAGTTTTACAAAATGAACATATTGATGTCTTAATCATTGCCCGTGGCGGTGGAAGTAGTGACGACTTATGGGCATTTAATGATGAAAGTCTCATTATGGCCTTAAGTGCAAAGAAAGTCCCACTTATTAGTGCGATAGGACATGAAATCGATACAACATTAGTCGATTATCTTGCCGATGTGCGCGCTAGTACCCCAACTGCTGCCGCCGAACTTGTTGTTCCTGATCAAAATGAATTACGGCAAACGCTTACTGATTATAGTGTTCGTCTTGAAAACGCTATGAGTACTGTGCTCATACAACGCGAAAAAGAACTGAATCACTTAATAATAAGACCAGTACTTGTAAACTTTGGCGCAATTGTGGAAAACTTAACGACAAAGCTTTTGACACTGAGCACTAAATTAGGAGCCCGTAGCGCCGAAAACATCGCTCGAGCGGAAATTACCTTGCATTCATTAAAAGAACGCTTAAATAAGGCGATAACTCGTGCGTATAATGTTATTAATGAAACGCTTGTCGCTAAGAGTACACGACTTGAAGCACTTAATCCGACGAATGTATTAAATAGAGGCTATGCTTTTATTAGTAAGAATGAAGAAATTATTAAATCAGCGAAGAAGTTAAAAGTAAAAGACGAAGTTAAGATTACATTTAGTGACGGCAGTGTACTAGCCGAAGTTAAAGGAGGAGAAGATGAGTAAAGAAAAATTATCATTTGAACAAAAACTCGCACGCTTAAATGCTATTGTTAGTGAACTAGAAAGCGGGAAACTTAGTTTAGACGCTAGTTTAAAACTCTTTGAAGAAGGCAACGCTTTAAGTAAAGAACTAGCGACAGAATTAAATGAAGCAAAACTGAAAATTGAAGAATTACAAGGAAAATAACGCTAAAACGACCCTTTAGTATGTTATTAGTAATTAGTTAGTAGTCTTTTAGTTGCTTTATAGTGTTATAAAATAGGACATTCGTTCCTATTTTTTATTAGGAACTTATTATTTACATAATTATTATGTAAACCAAAATAGTGAGTTATAATATATTTATGAGTAAAGTTATCTTACACATTGACCTTAACGCTTTCTTTGCCGCGTGCGAAGTACTGCGTGACCCTACCCTAAAGGGTAAACCTTTAATTGTTGGTGGGGCTAACAGGCGCGGAATCGTTAGCACGGCGAGTTACGAAGCTCGGAAATACGGTATTCATTCGGCCATGCCGACATATAAAGCGCTGCGCTTGTGTCCTAATTTAATTATTAAAGAACCTGATTTTAAGCTTTATCATCATTATTCTTCGCTCTTTTTTAATTATTTAAAAGATCATGTTAGTCCCCTTCTTGAAGTTGCTAGTATTGATGAATGCTATATCGATGCGACCGAACGGCTTAAAAATAACCGTAATCCAATCGGTTTTATTAAAGAGTTACAACAAGCTTTACTACAAGAAATAGGACTTGGCTGCTCGATCGGTGTTGCTCCCACTAAATTTTTAGCAAAGATGGCAAGTAACTATAAAAAACCACTTGGTATCACTATTTATCGACGCCGTGAATTAGCGAACACTTTATGGAAATTACCAATTAATGAAATGTACGGGATTGGTAAAGCGACCGCACCCCGTCTTTTCGCGCTCGATATTAAAACAATTGGAGACCTTGCTACAACTGAAGACCCGGAAGTGAAAAAGTTGCTTGGTAAAAGCTTTTTTACCTTCAAGGAGTGGGCAAACGGCAGAGGGAGTGACGAAGTAATTGCCGAAGAGGAAGATCCAAAAAGTATTGGTCACTCATCAACCTTTATGTTTGACACTGAAAATTATGAAGAGATAAGTGCTTTATTTAAAGAAATGTCTAATAGTGTTAGTGAAAGAGCAAAGCGTGAAGGAAAGGTCGGCTTAACGATTCAAATTGTCATGCGCTATTATAATTTTGAAAATGTAAATCGCAGTGTCACGCTTAATAAACCCACAAATAATGCCATTACGATATTTTATGAAGCGATGAAGCTTTTTGATAAAAATTATAAAGATGAACCGCTCCGGCTTGTAGGGGTAACACTACAAAATCTTAGTGACGAAGGGAGTCTTGTCGAGCAACTTTCATTATTTGACGACTTTAATGAGAAATCAAAAACAGAAGTTATTATTGAATTATTAAATGAAGAATACGATAAACCACCGTTTTTACGGCTAAGTGACTTAAAAAGGGATGATTAAAGATGCATATTGATGAAGCAGTGAGACGCTACACTAATTTCTTATTACTTGAGAAAAACCTTGCTAATACGACGGTAAGTGCTTATTTAGATGATATTAATCTCTTTCATACGACCTTTAACTTCACAGTTACCGAAGAAATTTCGCCAATGCATGTTAGTGACTTTATTAATTTAGAAAGTCAAAAAGGACTTAGTGCATCAACAATAATGCGGAGACTATCAAGTATTTATAATTATTTGCTCTTTTTAAAAGATGAAGGTGATTATAAATATGAACTTAAACGCATTCCTGGACCAGCAGTCACTAAAACATTGCCAACATATCTCACTAATGATGAAGTTGATCGACTTTTAAGTATGCCAAACTTAAACACTCATCGCGGTGTTCGCGATAAAGCGATGCTTGAAGTAATGTATGCTAGCGGATTACGAGTTAGCGAGCTTTTAAGTTTAAAGCGTGAAGAAGTAAATTTTAATCGTGGCATCATTAAAATTCGCGGGAAAGGTGGGAAAGAGCGGATTATCCCAATTGGTGAATTCGCCCTCGAATACTTAGCGGATTATATAAATAATGTTCGCTTTCATTATGAAAAAAGTGATAAACGCACTATTTTCTTAAACACTAATGGTAAACCATTAAGTCGTCAATATTTCTTTAAAATGATTAAAGCTTATGCGCAAGAAGCTGAAATAACCGCTAATGTATCACCGCATACATTACGCCACGCTTTTGCCACACACTTACTCGAAAATGGCGCCGATTTAAGAGCCGTACAAGCAATGCTCGGCCACACTAATATTGCTACAACGCAAATATATACACATGTGTCCACTAAACGGATCATCAGTGCATATGACAAGATTATGAAATAATAAGGTGTTAAATTAATAAAGCACAAACTATTATTTGTTATAATAAAAAAGAAATCGAAATGTACTGATACCCTAAATGTAG
>DBRT01000017.1:56919-90086 GCA_002306335.1 Caryophanales bacterium UBA1361 | reverse complement strand
TTAAGAATAGTTAATCTCCTTTTTAATAAAAAAACGCCCATTTAAGGACGCTATATTTGCGCGGTACCACCTTAATTCATGTTGCCATGCACTCTGTTAGTCGTAACGTGACTAGCGACTAACTCATCGTTAGTAGGCTCGAAAGTGGTAAGATTAATGCTCCCTCCTAGTTTGCACCACCCACTAGGTCTCTATAAGTGAAGTCATTAAGCTCTTGTCTTTGTCTTCGCCTAAATAATTTTACACATATTTGCCTAAATAGGCAAGAAGTAGTTACTGTGAGGCAAATACTTTAAAACCGTAACTTGCCGCACCGACTAATCCCGCATCTTCACTAAAATGCGCGATTTGAATATTAGCGTTAGGGACACGTTCGATTAATTTGTCCCAAAATAATTTTTTCGATTTTAATACTCCGCCCGTAACAGCAATCACATCAGGCGTAAAAGCTTCATTAACAAAAATGAAGAAGTCAGTAATCAAATCTAACCATTCATCAAAGATTTTTAAGGCATAAGGCACTTTATAAGTGACATCTTTGAAAAAAGCTTGGGCATTTGCGTAATATATCTCATTTAGCGCTGCAAGATTAATTACTCCGTCACCTGAAGCAATCTTTTCTAATTCATAAAAATTACCGCGATAAGGCACTAGTGTATGCCCGATTTCTGGACTGGGGTTTTTAATTGTGCGGTCAACAATTAGGCAGCCGCCAATGCCAGTGCTAATAGTGACAAAATAAGTGCTTTTTAATTCTTTACCCGCTCCTAATGCTGCTTCAGCAAAAGCAGCCATTTCTGCATCATTACGGACTGAAACAGGGAGCTTAAAAGTCTTTTGCAAAGCACTAACTAAATCGATATTAGTAATGCCAATATTTGGTAATTCATCAATAAATCCGTTTTGTCTAACGCGACCCGGTACACCAATGGAAATAGCAATAGGATCATATTTACTTAAATCAAGTTGTGTAATAATCCCCTTAACTTGCGTGATAAAAATTTCTTTATCATGGCGCAGTGTTTTTTCTTTTACAACCTCAAGTAATTTCCCGTTTTGGTCAGCGATTGCTGCGCGAATATTTGTGCCACCAATATCAAGTGCAATAATAAACATTAAATATCTCCTAATTTATTAAGGGCGACAATCCGTAAGAAGTTTGTCGAACCAGTGCCAGTTGGCGTACCACCAGTAATGATGATATTATCATTTGGTTTTAACCCAAGTTGTCGCATTTTAATGAGCGCAAAAGCTTCCATATCTTCAATTAATTGTGGTAGTGTTTTTACCACGATACTATAAATGCCAAAGTAAGGTGCAACTCGCATTCCCGCCGCGGGACTACTCGTGACCATAATGATTGGACACTTAGGACGTGATTTAGATATGCAAATCGCACTTTTACCCGTTTCACTAAAACAAACAATCGCTTTAGCGTCGATTAAATTCGCCGTTGAGGCGACGCTTGTGGCAATCGCGTCACTGCGCTTTTTCTTTGAATAGTTATAGCCAAAGTTTGCAAGTTGAGTATATGGTAAAAATTCTTCCATAGTAATGGCAATCCGTTGTTGCATTGCTGCACTTTCAACCGGATATAAACCGCTAGCCGTTTCCGCACTAAGCATCACAGCGTCAGCGCCTTCTTTAATGGCAGTCGCGACGTCACTTACTTCCGCCCTTGTTGGGAGCGGATTAGTTTGCATTGAGTCAAGCATTTGTGTAGCAACGATAACTGGTTTGCCGACCTTCCGACATTCTAAAATGATATCGCTTTGCATCACAGGAACGACTTCAGGTGGAATGTCAACTCCCATATCACCACGGGCAACCATGATCCCATCAGCGACTTCTAAGATTTCTTTAATATTATCAACACCTTGTTTGTTTTCAATTTTAGCGATAATCGGAATTTCCGGTGCACCTAGTTCCGCTAAATAATTTTTAAGTTGAATAACATCAGCAGCACACCTAGTAAAACTTGCCGCAATCATGTCAATGCCGTTTTCAATTCCAAATTTAATATCTTTTTTATCGCGTTCACTTAGTGCTGGTAAAGTCATTCGTTCACCAGGAATATTAATGCCTTTACGATTGGAAATAACATGCGTATTAAATGCTTTAACTTTGATTAAACGCTTTTCTCTATCGACTTCAATAACATCAAGTCTTAACTTGCCATCATCAATCTTAATCATGTCACCGACGAGAATATCATCGACTAATTTAGGATAATTAACACTAAATTCTGTAGCGGTGCCTAATACTTCTTTCATATTGATGGTGACGATGGAGTCTTTGACAATTTCAACTTTCCCATCTTCAAAGAAGTGACAACGAATTTCTGGTCCAGCTGTATCAAGCATAATCGGAATATAAATATGTTCTTCGATTAGTTTTTTGGAAATATCAATAATTGTTTTGTGTGTTTCATAAGTGCCGTGTGAGAAGTTGATGCGCATAACATTCATCCCGGCATCAATTAATTCTCGAACTTTTTCAAGAGTATTCGTCACTGGTCCAATTGTGGCGACAATTTTAGTTTTCTTGGAAATATTTAACATAAAGGTGTTCCTTTCTATTTGAGTTTATCAATTACATTTAGTAATTCATCTAAATTTGGATTAGTTGATTTAGTAACTTCAGCGATGGCGTGATGTCGTAAGCGCCCATCAACTAAGCCGACACAAACATTGTCAATACCCTTAGCAATTAAATCAATCGCATATACACCAAGTCGACCGGCAAGTACCCGATCACTAGCCGTCGGTGAGCCGCCGCGTTGAATGCGCCCTAACACTTCAATTTTAGCGTCAAAGCCTGTTTCTTCAACGATACGCTCCCGCAATTTTTCTAAATCTTCAAATTGTTTTTCACTAACGATCACAAGCGCGTGTCGTGCGCGATTTAAGTTAATGTTTTTTAGTGTTTCAATAATTTCTTCTTCGCTAGGTCTATATTCGGGGGAAATAATTAAATCAACCCCACATGCCGTTCCGCTATAAAGCGCTAAGTCGCCACAGCGATTACCCATAACTTCAATAATTGAACAGCGGTGATGGCTGCTAGAAGTATCACGAAGTTTGTCAACAGCTTCCGTAATTGTATTAAGCGCTGTATCAAAACCAATTGTTTGTTCAGTACCCATTACATCATTATCAATTGTCGCAGGAATCCCGATAATTTTAATGCCGTGCTTACTTAAAGCATATGCACCACGATAACTACCGTCACCGCCAATAACAATTAGATGAGTAATACCATAGAAGCGTAAGTTTTCCGCTGCTTTTTCGACAACTTTTGAATCACGAAACTCGGGAAAACGCGCAGTTTTTAAAATAGTGCCACCGCGCATAATAATTTCACTAACGAAAGTACGGTCGACACTAACTATTTTATTTTCGATAATTCCGCGAAAGCCTTCAAAAATAGCAAACATCTCATAGCCAGCAAGGAGTCCGCTACGGATAACTGCCCGAATCGCGGCATTCATCCCTGGAGCGTCGCCACCTGATGTTAATACTGCTACTTTAACTGTCATATTGCTTCCTCCATACATTTTATATTTTATCATGTTAACAATACCTTTGACTTATTTATAATAGTCAATTTTAAAGAAAGTGCGAATATTTTCTTTCTATTCTACAAAAAAGTGTTAACTTTGGTAATTATTTGTTCTTTGTAAAAAAATACATACTTACCTTAACGGTGCGTTATTCATTGTGTTATAATAATTTTACTATGCGATTAATTAAAAGTAATGATTTCTATAGTGTGAAAGTTCGCGGTTATGTAACATCGTTACATCTTGAAGTTTTAGATATTTTATATCAACCAATCATGGGCTTTGCCGCGACAGCCTTATATCGCTATTTATTTACAATGCGTGATTTTAGAAAAGGTGATTCGCTATCGTTTACTTTAATTCATGATCATTTTGGGTTTAGTTATGACCAAATTAGTATCGCCTTTAGTAAATTAGAAGGTCTTGGTTTAATGCGGTCATTTTATGTTGAATATAATGAATTTAGTGAATATGTCTTAGAATTATATGCACCAAAAGACCCAGCAGCGTTTAGTCAAGATCAAATCTTTATGAATTTATTAAATGATGTGCTTGGTCCGCGCCATACACAAGACTTATTATCTTTATTTACGCTCGATCGTGAAACATTAAATAAAGAAGAAGTTACATCAACTTTTGCCGAAATTTACGCTGATCGTATTTTCGATATTAAAGGTGATGACCTATATAAGGGTGAACCATTAGAAAATGTTGTCGGTAATATTAAATTTGAATTTGATCGCGCTGCTTTTGTTAATATCTTAACGCGCGAACGTAAAATTTTGCCCTCAGCACTAAGTGCTGAAGAGCTTAAAAAAGCTGAGCAAATGGCTGGTTTATATAATTTGACGGAAGTAGCAACAGCGGAGCGTGTCGGTGATTTTTATGACGCTCTACAACCCTTTGGCGCTAGAGTCGATTTTGTGGCGATGAATAAGCACTTGCAAGAACTTGTGAAGTACCCTGTTTTAAGTAAACCATTACGCCGTCCAGTTCAAGAACTTGCGGGTGAAAGTCAAAAAATTAAGCGGATTAATTTAATGGAAACATATAGTCCCGTTGAATTTTTACAATACTTAAATGAAGGGACGAAAATTGCTCCTGCTGATTATAATATTTTAACGACGCTAAGTCATGATTATAATTTATTATCACCAGTAATTAATGCCCTTGTTTATTACACGCTTTATCATAATAACAATGAACTTATCCGTGCTTTAGTGGAGAAAAACGCTAGTTTACTAGCGAGAAACAAAGTAACTACCGCGCTTGATGCCCTTGATACACTTGAACGGCCGATAAAAAAACGCGGACGCGCACCTAAAAAAGCGCCAATCCTTAACGATGACAAGAAAGAAGAAGCAACACCGCAAGTTGATGATCTTGATGATCCAATTTGGGATGAATTGAAGAAGTTAAAATGAAAAAAGTAGAATTAGATATTGACACCACAAATGTTGAAGAAATACGCCAAGAAATGTATGACAAAATTATGAGTCATAAATCTTTCGTTAAACTTTTAGAAGAAAAAGGTGCAACTCCAGAAATAATTAAGAACAATGTTGGACTTTTAAATGATTATTTAGAAAGTTACTTAAGTGTAGAAAAATGTCGTAAAGCTGGTCACTGCGTTAGTGATGAAAAGCATCATGCACTCACTATTCAAATTGACGCGCCGTTTGTGACAGTGGAAAGACATTTATGCCCAGTTTATCTAGAAAGTCAATCATTAGCGATGCGCTTTATTGTTCGTGATTTTCCCGAAAATTATTTGGATTTGAGAGTCGAAGACTTACCCGCTAGACGAGGCTTTGCAGCTTTTATTCGTGAACTTATGAAAGTTTTAAAAGGTGATATCTACTTTATATATGCTTATGGTACAGCGGGGATTGGTAAATTAAAAACAACGATTCCGTTTGTGACTAAAATGCTTGAAAATGATAAAAATAAAACAGCGGGAGTTGTCAATTTCCCTGCTTTTGTTAGAGCATCAATTGCTGATTACTACGATAAAAAAGATATCGTTGATTCTTATTTACAACATTATATTGATTTAGATGTTTTAGTGCTTGATAACTTCGGTAATGAAGAAGTTAATAAGATTGTCATTGAATCAATTATTTTTCCACTTCTAGCAGCGAGAGTCAGACAAAAAAAGCCCACTATTATTTTAGCGGGTCTAAGCACGAATGACTTACGAAGTCTTTATGTTGGTCGCAGTGTCCGTGGCCATCAAATTGTTGACTTAATTAAAGCCAATATTAAAGAAGAAATTTATTTACAAGGCACTAAACTTTAAAAGCTTTAAACTTTTCGATTAAATCTTGTTCACTACCGTCATTAACGATGATTAAGTCTAGTTTATGACGGTTTTTCATATATGCTTCATCAGCGTTAATTGTATGCGTATCTCCGCGCTTTTCTAAATTCTTAAGTTGCTTTTCAACGCTTACTTCAACCCCAATCATAAAATTAAATAATTCATATATTTTATGCGAGAAAAGAAGCGGTACTTCAAAATANNTTTTTATTTCATTTTCATTTTCCACTAGATAATTTCGTAAATATTGAAGGTTAAAAGTAGTGTTATCATGTAAATTAACGCCGAGATGTTTTTCTAAATCAGTTGTAATTTTAATATCTTTATAAAGCTCTTTAGCGAGTTTATCAGTGTCAATAACTTTGTGTCCATTTTTCCGTAAGTAATTAGCGATAAGTGTTTTCCCACTTGCTTTTTGACCAGTAATGGCGACAGTTAATGGCACAGCGGGATTTTTTTGACAACTTGGACAATAAGTTGTACCGCGTCCACCAACAAATATTTTCTTGAATTTAAAATTACAAACAGGACACCTTTCACCCGCCTTACCATAAGCATTTAATTCTTGCTGGAAGTTACCGTGCACTCCTTCAGCAGGACTATAACTTCGCACGGTTGTGCCGCCTTTTTTTATGGCCGCGTTAAGTACTTTAATACTATTTTCGATAAGTAAATTTATTGCCATAAGTCCTAACATATTCGTTGGTGTTTCTGGATGAATTTTACTTAAGTATAATACTTCATCAACATAAATATTACCGAGCCCGCTCATCAGCTTTTGGTCAAGTAAAGTTTGTTTAATTGGTGTAGTGCGGTTACTTATTTTATTAAAATAATCGATCGGATCAATATCAAAGGGTTCTCTTCCTACATTTTGCATTGATTTTGTTTGTAAGTAAGTGTCTTTAGTTGATAATTCAAGCGTACCAAATTGCCGTGAATCGTCATAACATAGGCGCCTGCCATCGTTTAACACAAAAATTACACGAGCGTAACGCGAATCTTCAGCACCCGGTAAAACTTCAATATACTTACCTTCCATCCGTAAGTGACTAAGCATAATTAAATCACTTTCAAAGGTAAAGATTAAGTATTTACCAATGCGTTTTACTTCACTAAAAGTTTCACCAATAAGTGTCTTTTTAAAAGTGTGTGGGTCCCCAGTGATGATGTTTTCTTTATGAATAATAACATCAGTAATTTTTGCCCCAACAATGACTTTATTTAAGATTTTTTTAACTGTTTCAACTTCTGGTAGTTCTGGCATAATTATTAACTCGCTTCAAACCATGTTTTTCCGGTTTTAACTTCCACTTTTAATTTTACTGGTAAATCAAGGACATTTTCCATAATATTCACTAAATCGTCAACAATTTCATGTTCATCTTGATCAAGCGCAAAGATAAGTTCGTCATGGACTTGTAAAATTAGTTTTGTTTTACACTTATTCTTTGTTAAAAATTCGTCGACTTTAATCATTGCCATTTTAATTAAATCGGCAGCGCTGCCTTGAAGCGGAGCATTCATCGCAGCACGCTTTGCAAATTCTCGTGTTTGATAGTTAGGATCATTAATTTGCGGGATATAGCGTTTACGACCAGTTAATGTTTTAACGTAACCCTCCTTAATTAACTCATTAATTACTTCTTGTCTATAAGTCCATACCTCGGGATAAGTCTTGAAGAAGGACTGAATGATAGCGCGGGCGTCTTTTACTGTTGTTTCAAGTTGTTCGCTTAAGCCAAAATCACTAATGCCATACACTATGCCAAAGTTAACGGCTTTTGCTTTCCGTCTTGCGTAATTTAAGTCTTCAAGCGGAAATAGTGCCATAGCGGTTTCACTATGAATATCGCGGTCACTGTTAAAAATATCAATAAGACTAGGAACATTAGCGATAGCGGCAAGTAAGCGTAACTCAATTTGACTATAGTCAATTGCTAAAACATCCTTATCTCCGGCATTAAATGCTTTTCTTATCTCGCGTCCCTCTTCATGGCGAATGCTAATATTTTGTAAGTTTGGATTATTACTGCTTAGTCGACCCGTTGTCGTTAAGGCTTGGTTAAAGGTAGTATGAACTTTCCCGTCACGATGAATATGGGGAATAAAGCCATCAATATAAGTTGAAATAATCTTTTGATATTTGCGGTATTCAAGAATAGCAGGAATAATTGGATGCTTATCTTTTAAGTCATTTAACACATCAGCGGAAGTGGAGCGTTTACGATTAGCCTTGAGCCCCAATTCATCAAAAAGGATTGTCGCTAGTTGTTTTGGGGAATTAATATTAAATTCATGACCTGCGAGCAAGAAAATTGTATGCGTTAAGTTATCAAGAATGACTTTATATTCACTTCCAATTGCGGTTAACACATCTTTATCAACATTAAACCCGGCTTTTTCCATCTTTATTAATACATCAGTCAGTGGTTTTTCAATGTCTTCATAAACTTGGAGCAAATTTTCTTTTTTAAGTTTATTAATGCCTTCTTGATAAATAGCACTTAATTTCGCAACTAAAATAGCGTAAGTTTCCTCTTCCTCACTACTAGCGTTAACCCCGTAAGTTAATAAGAAAGCGCTGATGTTAGGTGCCACATTCGTGTCCCATACATAAGTTAAGACAAGTGCGTCATTAACTGTGCCCTTTATATCTAGAGCGTGGTTACTTAGCATAATGGCATGACGTTTATAGTCATAAGTATATTTAAGAAGTGCTTCATCACTAAATAAAGCTTTAAGCTTTGGATCAAGAAGTAAATCGTTAAAGCTTATTCGATATACATTTTTCCCAAGTGAGAAATAAATAAATTCTGGTGTCGCCTTGTAATAATCTTCATCACTAGCGGTAACATAAAAGGAAATATAACTATAATCTTTTTCTTTAACTTCATTAAAACTTTTGATTTCATGAGCTTTAATTTCTTCTTCAACTTCACTATTTGTATATTTTAAGTTATTTAAAAATTGGCGCATTTCATACTTTTGCGCAAAGGCGTGAACAGCACTATTGTCAAAGCCTTTATAATGGAAGTCATTAAGCGGACACGGTAGCGGTAAGTCAGTGAGAATCGTCGCTAAATGTTTTGACTGTAAGGCAGTAGCTTTATGTTCTCGAATGTTTTCCCCAAGTTTACCTTTAATATTGTCGGCATTTTCAAGTATTTTTTCTAAAGTGTCATATTCGGCAAGTAATTTTGTTGCGGTAACTTTACCAACGCCTGGCACTCCTTTTAAGTTATCACTTGCGTCCCCCGTTAACCCTTTAAAGTCTGGTACTTGATAAGCGTGATAACCAAATTCTTCATATAGTCCTTTTGGGTCTAAAAAGCGCACGTCACTTAGTCCGCGGCGAATAAGCTGCACGCTGATATCTTCATCAATTAATTGTAAATAATCTTGATCACTAGTGTATAATTCGACTTTAAAACCTTCTTTCCCTGCCGCTTTAGCAAGACTTCCTGCTAAGTCATCAGCTTCGTATCCCACAACTTCGTCGTGACGAATCGAAAGCGCATCAAGAAATTCACGAGCAATCGGAAATTGAGTTACTAATTCATCGGGTGCTGCTTGGCGATTAGCCTTATAATCATCATATTCTTCATGTCTAAATGTTTTTTCGCCGGTATCGAAGGCAACAAATAAATGATCGTCAGCCTTTAAATCATTAACAATGCGCACAATCATATTCGCAAAAGCAAAAATGGCGTTTGTCGGTACGCCAGTGCTTGTGCGCATAATTTTATCCGTACCCATATATGCAGTAGCGTAATATGCTCTAAAAAGCAAAGAATTTCCATCTATAATAATAAGTCGTTTACTCATTTTGGACCCTTTCTAAAGTGTTAACTACAAGTTGCTTTTGGCCGTCCCTGGTTTCAAGTTTACCAGCCATAATATAAATATTATTGCGGGTTAACATCCCTTTAACTTCCGCAAGTACACGCGGAAAGAAGACAAGATTAATTTCTTCTTCATAATCACTAGCGGTCGCAAAAGCCATCTCGTCACCCTTTTTCGTCTTAATAAGCCGTAATGATGTTAGTACACCATAAGTTTTAATGTAACCGTCTTCTAATTCTAAAATATGACTAACGCGTTTAATGTCTTTTAGTTTAAGTTTATCAAGCGGATTACCTGAAAGCGGGAAGCGCAGCCTACTTATTTCTAAATCAAGACGGTCGTCACTCTCTTTTATCTCAGGAACAATAATCGTATGTAAAGCCGCTTCATTATCAAATAAGCCAATGTCTAAAGTTGGTAAGTAGGTGTTAAACATTACTTTTAACTGTGCGCGATTAGTGTTAAAAGAGTCAAGTGCCCCAGCTTCAATAAGGGCGATAAATTCTTCAGCGGTAACACCAGCCTTAAAACTGCGGAAGAAGAAGTCTTGCACACTACTAAAAGCTTTTTGTTCACGTAATCTAATAATGATATTCGCGGATTCCCTGTTTAATCCGTTTATCGCACTAAGTGGGAAATTAATCGAGTTATTAGTGCGAATAAATTCAGTTGTAGATTTTAAGACACAAGGCCTACTTATCTTGATGTTAAGTGCTTTTAATTCTTGTCTCGCTAAGGAGAATTTAACATTATCACTTACTAAACCGCGTAATATTTCTTGATAGAATTCATAAGGATAATAAGTTTTAAGATACGCTAAAGCAGTAGTGAGCATCGCGTACACTACAGAGTGCGATTTATTAAATCCGTAATCAGCAAAGCGTAAAATATCATCAAACACTTTTTCGGTATCTTTTCTTGAGTAGCCTCGCTTTTTAGCACCAGCGAAAAATGCATCTTTTTGCTCTAGGATGATTTTTTCATCTTTACGCCCAATCGCCCGTCGTAAGATATCGGCTTGCCCAAGGCTAAAGCCAGCCATTGTCGCGGCAATTTGCATAATTTGTTCTTGATAAATCATAATGCCGTATGTTGGTTTTAGGATATCAATTAAGTCGTCATTGATGTAAGTTATCGGTGACTTTCCTTCCTTACGCAGAGCGTATTCATCAATATATTTCATCGGACCAGGACGATAAAGCGCAAGTAAGGCGCTAACATCATCAAAATTAGTCGGTTTAATTGTCGCAATTGCTTTCCGCATCCCGGCGCTTTCAAGTTGGAAAAGTCCTAGTGTATGACCATTACGGATTACATCATAAATCCGCGGATCATCAAATTTTAAATTATAAAAATCAATATCGATATGATGATTTTCTTTTACTAAACTAATGATGTTATGAACAAAAGTAAGGTTTGATAGTCCTAAAATATCAACCTTTAAAAATCCGTGTTCTTCAAGAAAACCCATTTCATATTGTGTAACGCGTAACCCGTTATTAAAAAATGTTGGTAAGTTTTTCGCGAGCGGTTCGCCGTCAATTATAATACCAGCAGCGTGAAGCCCACTTTGCCGCGGAAATCCTTCAATTTTAGTAGCATTTTTAATAATTTCTAAGTTATAAGTATCGTTGTCCACTAAATCACGGAATGCTTTAATGTTACGATAAGCATCAAGGAAGTTATAGTTGGTGTTACCTAAAGAGTTACTTAAGCGATTAATAAATTTGGGATCAATGTTAAAAACATTACCTGTATCACGCAACGATGCTTTTGCGGCATTAGTTTGGAAAGTCACAATATTAGCGACTTTATCTTCACCATAAGTCTTTTTAATATAATCAATTACTTCACCGCGTCTAATATCCATAAAGTCGATATCAATGTCTGGTAAAGAGACACGTTCAGGATTTAAAAAGCGTTCAAAAAGTAAATTGTGTTCAAGTGGATCAGCGTGGGTGATACCTAAAAGATAACTAACAAGTGAACCCGGTGCACTACCCCTACCGTAACCGACTAAGATTCCAGCTTTTTTTGCAAAATTGACATAATCACTAACGATTAAGAAGTAGTTAACATAGCCTAAATTACGAATGATACTTAATTCATGTGTGAGCCGTTCTATGTATTTTTTATTATTATCTAAGCCTTTTGCTTTAAGCGCATTTAGTGTCAATTCATCAATTTTCTTATTAGGATCATATGCGCCAGGAAGCGGGAAATTTAAGTCGTGTTTAACGCTTAAATCAAAGTTAATTAAATCACTAATTAGATGCGTATTTTTAAGTTCATTTTCACTATAATAATTATTAAGTTCAGCGTCACTTAAAATATAATCGGGACCACTAGAAATATCATAAATGGAAAACGATTTACCTTCTCTAATTGCCTCAATCATTAAAAGTGTTTTATGGTCTTCACTTTTAGCATATTTAATAAGCGGGAACGCTACTAGTGCATAGTTATATTTATCACTAAATTCTCGCAAAAAGGATGTTAATTCTACATTTTCCCGTTCTAAACCGATGTATAATGATGTTGTATTAATGGCAAAATTATAAAAATATTTTTGCATAATTTGCTCTTTTAACTCTAAATTATGAATAGCGGAAGAAGGAATAATAACAATTAAATTTGCACTATTTTCTTTTAAATCTTGCAGCGTTAATTCGCGTTTATTTTTGACTTCAAGGAGCGCTAAAAGTTCACGATATCCCTTTTCGTTTTGAGGATAAATAACTAGTGAAGAACCTTCAAAATTAAGCCTAACACCATAGAGTGGTTTTATATGAAATTCCCTACTTTTTTTGGCAAAGTGCGGATAACTAAAAAGGGTATCAGGATCACTAACACCCGCTGCTTTGATGTTTCGATTTTTAAGTGTCTTTAAATAATCGTCCAAAGTAAGTGCACTTTGAAGGAGCGCATAGTTTGTAAATACATTTAAAGGGATAAAAGACATATAATTATTTTAACATATTGAAGAGACAAGAAATGAAAATAGGCTTATTAGCCTATATATTCATCCATTTCTTTCACAAATACATCAATTTCTTCACGGTTTAAAAGTGAAGCACCACTAGCTTGCACATGGCCACCGCCTCGCCATTTTTGGGCGAATTCATTAATCGGTATACCAGCACTGCGTATTGATACCCGCCACTCGTTTGTGTCAGTGCGTTCGGTAATGGCGGCCCAGACTTTAATGCCGCGAATATCAGCGAAAACATTAACATTTTCTTTTGCGCGTTCGGCAGTGATATTTAATGCTTGCAGTGTAGCCTCATCCATCACGTAATAGGCAAAACCATTTTTCGTAATTTTAAAATTATTTAAGATATAACCAATACAGCGTAAGTCATCTAAGTTTTGGATGTATAAACGATTGTATATATAATTTAAATCAATGCCTAAACTTGTTAAGATTTCGGCAATACCGAAGGTAAGTGAAGTAGTGGACGCATATTTAAAGCGTCCAGAATCACCAACGATACCACTAAATAGATAACTAGCGACATCTTTTGATATAGTGCGGCCATCTGCTAAAAGCATAACGGCAATCATTTCGGCGACGGCAACACTAGTAACATCAACAAAACATATATCACCGTAGGGATCAACATTTGGATGATGGTCAATTTTAATGAGATGGTTAGCTTTTTCATAACGATTATCACTAACACGGTCAAGCGTCGCGGTATCAACAATAATTGCTAAAAAATCATCATTAAACCATTCATCCTTTACTTCATCCATTTCGGGATAAAGTTCACCGTTATAAAGTGGTAAACTTTGCCCAATAATTTTGATGTCTTTCTCGGGATAATGGTCGCGTAAATATACTCCTAAACCGAATTGAGAACCGAAGGCGTCAAAGTCTGGTGAAAGGTGCGTGAAAATAGCTACCTTATCATACTTTTCAACAAGACTAAAAATTGCTTTGGTTGTTTTTTTATACTCTTTGATTTTAAGTTCAATTTCTTTTGAATATATGTGCATTAATTACACCTATTTTTTCTTTTTATTTTCAGCGATTCGCACACAATCTCGAACAATCATTAATTCTTCATCAGTCGGAATCACATATACTTTTACTTTACTATTTTTCGTGGAAAGTAAACCATAAATTCCACCTCTAGTTAAGCTATTTTGTTCGTCATCAAATTCAATGCCCATCGCATCTTTAACTTTGTCGATAATTTGTTTACGAATGCCTGGGACATTTTCACCGATACCAGCCGTAAAGACAATGGTGTCAGTACCACCTAAACGAATATGATATTGACCAATATAATCAGCGACACGCCGACTATATAAATCAAAGGTGTGTTTAGCGCGTTCATTGCCTTGAAGAAGAGCATTTTCAACATCGCGTACATCACTAGAAATACCGCTGACACCAAGCATTCCTGACTTTATATTAAACATGTCATAAACTTCTTCGGGTGATTTATCTTCTAATTTACTAACAAAATAAAAGACGCTTGGATCAAGGTCACCAGTTCGTGTACCCATCATGATGCCTCCTAAAGGAGTAAAGCCCATTGATGTAGCAACACATTTTCCGTCTTTAACAGCAGTAATACTTGCGCCGTTCCCTAAGTGACAGACGATAAGATTACACGGTTTCCCTTTATTAATTTTTGTAACTTCATCAGCAATAAATTTATGTGAAGTACCGTGTGCTCCGTAGCGACGGATGTCATACTTTTCATAATATTCATAAGGAATGGGGAATAAATAATCTTCTGGTGCCATTGTTTGATGGTAAGAAGTATCAAAGACAGCAACATGCAGTGCATCTGGCAAGATTTTCTTAAAAGCTTCGTAGCCCGTTAAGTTTGCGGGGTTATGAAGTGGGGCAAAAGGACTAAGTTTCTCCACCAACGCCGCGACTTCATCGGTAAATTCAACGCTATCATTGTAATATTTACCGCCTTGAACAACACGGTGACCCACTGCGTTAATTTCATCTAATGATTTAACGATTTTAAATTCAATTAAAGCTTTCGTTAAAACATTAACCGCTACTTCGTGATTTGGTAGTGGTAGTTCGCGTCTTACTTCACCCGTTTCGGTTTTAATGCGAAACGCTCCCATTTTTTGTGTAATTCTTTCAAAAAGTCCACTTGTAATTACTTTTTCACTTGGAACTTTGAAAAGTTTGAATTTTAAGGAACTGCTTCCCGAGTTAATAGCTAACACTAATTTTGACATATATTTCACCTCTCATTTTTTTATTATACACAAAGACAAGTTAGCGTGCTGTGATTTTGTTACAAAAAAGTTGATTAATTATTTCCCCTATATTATTAATAATAAGAGCAAATTATCTCTTTATCTTGTTTGCGGATTAATATTTTGCGATAAATAATTTGGCAATAAGCTAGTAACAACTCTAAAATTGTAATAACTCAAATATTTAAAAAATACCGATAATGCATAAAATTTCAATAAATTGAATATTATTCGTCTAAATTTGTCGGTAAATTTTCATTTTCTGTCAAAATTGCGATAATTCCGGTGTTTAAACTACCATTCTTCGTCCTTTTTTATTATAATAATAAAACGAGGGAGGTTGATTATGAGTTTTATAGATGAATTCCTGATGGGGTTTACAACGAGTGCACATAAATACTTTGGCGCTCATTTTAATCCCGCGAAAGGTAAAAAGAAAAAAAGTGTAACATTTCGTCTCTATGCCCCAGCGGCAAGTGATGTAAGTGTGATTGGGGATTTTAACGGTTGGGATCCAAATGTCCACAAGATGGAGAAGGTCGATTACCGTGGTATTTGGGAAATTACTATTCCTGAATTAGAAAATTACCAAAACTATAAATTCCGATTCCGGAATGCCCATGGTCATTATGTAGATAAAGCTGACCCATATGCTTTCTTTAGTGAAAAAGCACCAGGTACTGCTTCACGGCTATTTGACTATGAAGGTTTTATTTGGCACGACGAAGATTGGATGAAAAGTAGATGTAGAGGTCATGATAAACCAATTAGTATTTACGAGATCCATTTAGGCAGCTGGAAAGGAAAAGAAAATGGGCGGATTTTATCTTACGAAGAAATCGCTGATTACTTAATTCCTTATATGCGTGATAATGGCTTTACTCATGTCGAAATCATGCCGATTACACAATATCCATTTGACGGGTCATGGGGTTATCAGGCTACTGGTTTCTTTAGTGTTGATAGTCGTTATGGTAACCCAATGCAACTTATGTCATTTGTCGACCGTATGCACCAAGCCGGTTTTGGCGTTATTTTAGACTTTGTTGCTGTTCACTTTGCCATTGACCATTATGGTTTAATTGAATTTGATGGGACAAGAATGTATGAATATCAAGACAGTGAGCATACATTTAGTCAATGGGGTTCCCCGCAATTTGATTTAGGGCGCGATCCAGTTCGTAGCTTCTTAATTAGTGCGATTTTCTATTTCTTAGAATACTTCCATTTCGACGGAATTAGAATTGACGCTGTCAGTAACATTGTCTACTGGCACGGTAATAGTGACCGCGGAGTAAATCACGGCGGTGTTGAATTCTTAAAACGACTCAACGGTAAAGTTCATTACCATTTCCCTGGTGTTATGATGATTGCTGAAGACTCAACAGCGTTTGACGGTACAACGCGGGACGTTGAGTGGGGTGGTTTAGGCTTTGACTATAAATGGGATATGGGGTGGATGAATGACACCTTACGCTATTATAGTAAAGACCCAATTTATAAGAAATATGACCATAACCTCTTTACATTCTCGATGCATTATTTCTTTAGTGAAAACTTTATGTTACCACTAAGTCACGACGAAGTAGTGCACGGTAAAGGGACAATTATTAATAAGATGTTTGGTAACTATGACCAAAAGTTTGCCTTAACGCGTAACTTATATACTTATCAATTCGCGCATCCTGGTAAAAAACTTACCTTTATGGGTAACGAAATTGCTAGCTTCGATGAGTGGAATGAAAGTAAGAGTTTACCGTGGAACTTAAAGTCATATCCAAAACACGATTCAGTTAGTCGCTTAGTGCGCGACTTAAACTTAATTTATCGTAGTGAAAAAGCGATGCATGTTGGTGAATTTGACCCTCGTAACTTTAGATGGTTAATGGTCGATAATCGTGATCAAAGTGTGTTTGCGTTCCAACGTAAATACGGTGAAGAAACATTAATCTTTGTCTTTAATATGACTGGAAATTATTACGAATATTACGATATCGGTGTTGAAGAAGAAGGTACTTACACTGAAATCTTTAATAGTGATAAAGATGTCTATGGTGGTTATAACCAATATAACGGTTTACCAGTGACAACACACGCTGGTCCAGGACCAGAAATGCGTCCATACCGCTTAACACTTAAACTTGGTTCATTTGCCGCGATGATTTTAAAGAAAGATTTACCCGCAAAGAAAGAAGAACCAAAGGTCGAAGAAGTTAAAGCAAAGAAACCAGCAGCGAAAAAAGCGCCTGCTAAAAAAGCGGCGACAACAAAAAAGGCTGAACCTAAGGCAACAAAAACTGCCACAAAGAGCACCGCTACTAAAAAAGCAACAAAAAGTGCTACAGCCAAAAAGACTACAACGAAAAAAGCAACTACTGCTAAAACAAAAAAAGACACTAAATAATTTAGTGAGTTAAATAAATAAAGGAAGGAATAATTTATGTTTACAACAACAAAAAGTTTTATTCATGAATTTAAAAAGCGATTAACAGAGAAATACGGCGTTGGCCTTGATGATAGTCACATCACTGAACGTTATGACATTTTAGGTTCAATGATAAGAGACTACGCGAACATCAACTGGCGCAAAAGCCGTGACGCTGTTAATAAGAAAGGTAAGAAACAATTAATTTATTTCTCAATGGAATTTTTAATTGGTCGCTTACTGACAAACAACCTAATCAACTTAGGAATTTATAATGTCGTTAACAAAGGCCTAAAACAAATTGGGATGAATCTTCATGATTTAGAAGAACAAGAAAGTGATGCTGGCCTTGGTAATGGTGGTTTAGGTCGCCTTGCCGCATGTTTCCTTGATTCAATTGCGAGTCTTGGTTACGCTGGAAACGGTCACTGTATTCGTTATGAATACGGGTTCTTCCGGCAAAAGATTGTCGACGGGAAACAAGTCGAATTACCCGATCAATGGTTAGTCAATGGGAACGTCTGGGAAGTACGGAAACCAAAGCACTCGGTGAATGTTAAGTTTTACGGTCACGCTGAAACTTATCAAAAACGCAATGGTGAATTTGGGATTAGAACTGTTAATCCCACTATCGTTAAAGCAGTGCCCTATGACATGAGTGTTGTCGGCTATCGTAATGACGTCGCAAATACTCTCCGCTTATGGAGCGCTGAACCAAGTGATGAACAATTACCACGTGACGAATCATTTGATGATTATTTACGGACACTCCGCGAAATTAATCACGGGTTATATCCTGATGATTCTACCGAAAAAGGTAAAATGCTCCGCTTAAGACAGCAATATTTCTTAGTCAGTGCTGGCTTGCAAAGTGCGATTCGCGGTCATTTCCGTCGTCATAAAACATTACGTAATTTCCATGAACACTATGTGTTCCAACTTAATGATACGCACCCCATTTTAGCAATTCCGGAATTAATGCGTATTTTACTTGATGATTATGAATATGGCTGGGATGAGTCGTGGGATATCGTTACTAAGACTTTTGCCTATACAAACCATACAATTATGGTCGAAGCACTTGAACGCTGGCCAGTGCGTTATGTCCATCATTTAGTGCCACGCAACTACATGATTATTGAAGAAATTCATCGTCGTAGTCAACGCGAATTCGTTAATAAAGGCATCAGTGAAGGTGATCGCCAAAATATGGCAATTATCCGCGACGGGATGATTCATATGACAAACTTAGCGATCTACGCTAGTTTTAGTGTTAACGGTGTCGCAGCGCTACACACTGAAATCTTAAAAGCGCAAACATTTAAAGAATTCTACAGTCTTTATCCTGAGAAATTTAATAATAAAACAAACGGGATTACGCATCGTCGCTGGTTTGTGGCAAGTAACCCGGAACTTAATAAATATTTAACAAGTCTTATTGGGGACTCTTATATTACTAATCCCGATGACTTTGAAAAACTCTTACCTTTTGTAAAAGATAAGAAAGTGCAACGGAAATTCTTACAAATTAAACGCCTCAAAAAGCAACAACTTGCCGCCTATATTAAGCGCGCTAACGGCATTAAAATTGATGTTGATTCGATTTTTGATGTGCAAATTAAACGTTTACACGCTTATAAACGGCAATTAATGAATGTATTCCGCATTATGATGCTTTATTTCCGGATGAAGAGTGATGCTGATTTTAGAATTCATCCTGTCACCTTTATCTTTGGCGCGAAAGCCGCACCAAGTTACTACTTTGCGAAGAAAGTAATTGAACTAATTAACGGTGTCGCTGATGTCGTTAACAATGATCCAGAAATTTCGCCATTTATGAAAGTTGTCTTTATTGAAAACTATGGCGTCAAGACTGCCGAAATTATTATTCCTGCGACCGATATTAGTGAACAAATTAGTACCGCTGGGAAAGAAGCAAGCGGCACTGGTAATATGAAGTTTATGATGAATGGTGCCTTAACTTTAGGGACACTAGACGGCGCGAATGTGGAAATTCATGAGCGCGTAGGGGACGAACATTCCTTTATCTTTGGCTTAACTGAGCCAGAAGTGAAAGCACTTAGAGAATCAGGTACTTATAATCCGTGGGATGTTTACCATAATGACCATGAAATTCGTCGGATATTAGATTCATTAATCGACGGTACATGGAGTCAAGGTAACCCCCATACTTTCAAAGCAATATTTGACGAAGTAATGAATAAGGGTGACGAGTACTTAATCTTAAAAGATTTACCAGCCTACTTTAAACGCACAGACGAAATTGTCACGTATTATCGGAAGAAATCAAGCTGGGCGGAAAGTGCGCTCTATAATATTGCTAAGAGCGGGTTCTTTAGCAGTGACCGCACAATTCATCAATATATCGATGAAATTTGGCATATTGACAAGGTAAAAAATGGAAATTAATCTTGCACCATTACTCCTTAAACAACGTGAACTTGACGCTGATATAAATAGTCGTCATAATGTCACTCACGAAAGTACTAAAACGGAGCGCTTTTTAGCGCTCCTTGTGGAAATAGGTGAACTCGCTAATGCAACGCGTGCCTTTAAATATTGGTCGCTTAAAAAAAGTGAAAGTCGCGATGTACTACTTGATGAATTCGCGGACGGTTTACATTTTTTCCTCTCAATTGCGATTGTCTTTAATTTTGCAGTCGGTAAAGTAGAGTACGAAAGTTTACCGGCGACTAAAGAGGAAGTAAATAATGCCTTTAAGCGTGTTTATTTACGGATTACGGACTTAATGCGGAAAGAAAGTAAACGCTGTTACATAGTCGCTTTAAAAGAATTTTTAAGTCTTGGTAGCGCTTTAGAGTTTAGTGCCCAAGACATAACTAATGCCTATAACGCTAAACTAGTGGTAAACTATGACAGACAACAACATAATTACTAGAAGTAATAGAAAGAGGTCATGATGGATAAAAAACGTTTAGAATTATTAAGAAAAGTAAGTGAAGTCAAAGGCATCAGCGGTGCTGAACGCGATGTCGCTCGTCTTATTAAAGCAGAATTAAAAGATGTTGCAGATTCTTTTGAATACGATAACCTAGGTTCAGTTATCGCAAATTTAAATGGAGAAGAAGACGCACCCCGTGTCTTAATCGCTGCGCATATGGATGAAGTTGGCTTCCTTGTTAAACAAATTGAAAAAGGTGGCTTTTTACGGCTCCATAATGTTGGTGGCTGGTGGGGTCACGTTATCCCAGCCCACGAATGGGTCGTGACAACGCGTGATGGTAAAGAATATATTGGTGTCACTGGTGCTCAACCTCCGCACGGCATGCCCGCTGAACAAAGAAATAAAGTGATGGAACTAAAAGATATGTACCTTGATATGGGTGTCGGTAGTGACGAAGACATTAAAAAACTTGGAATTAAAGTTGGTGACACTGTTACACCCTTACAAACTTTCCGGGTATTAAATGACGGTAAAACACTTTTAGGGAAAGCGTGGGACGACCGTGTCGCAGTTGCAGTTGGGATTGAGGTCTTACGTCGCCTGAAAAAAGAAGGCCATACCGCAAATGTTAGTTTTGCCGGTACTGTCCAAGAAGAAGTGGGACTCCGCGGAGCACGCACTAGTGCATACAAAGTTAAACCTGACCTAGCTTTTGCCCTTGACGTAACAATGAGTTACGACTTACCTGGGTCACCCGCAATGGATACAAAACTAGGAGCAGGAGTAGCGCTTAGCATTATGGACGGCAGCGTGATTGGCCATCGCGGACTTTTTGACCATGTTGAAAGTGTCGCAAAAGAAATCGGTGTTAAATATACTTACGATATGTTAACTGCTGGTGGCACTGATAGTGGGGAAATTCATAAGGTGCATGACGGTGTCATTAATATGACGCTATCTCTACCGTGCCGCTATTTCCATAGTCATGTCTCACTTGTGCATAGTGATGACATTGATGCAGCTATTGATTTACTCGTCGCGGTCATTAAAGGCGTTGATAGTAAGTTAATTGAACGCTTAAAAGCGACTAAATACGAATAGTTAAATAATTTAAAGTGTAAGAGTACCGAGGGTAAAACTTCGGTACTTTTTATTTATAGAATAAATAGTGGTACAATAAATTATGGAGTATGAGTTATGAAACTTAAGAAATTATTGCCTTTATCTTTTATCTTTTTAGTTATTACTAGCTGCGATAGCGGCATTAAAGTATCTAAACAAAAAGCTAATAAAGCGGTATTTACGGCGAAAGAAAAGTCACAATTCCATAATTTTGATTCTGTAAATTTTACATATATTGGGGAAGTATTAAGAGGAAAAGTAGTTTATAACCTTGATAAAACGACTGAAAGTGAAGTAAGTCATTTTTCACTAGATGTAAAAGCAATTGCGACCGATATAGGAAGCGATGACCTAAAAATGGCCGTAAATTATATTCATTATGAACCTAGTGAAGATGATGAAAATGTTTTTGAGCCACTTTACAAGCGTGACAATTACTACACGGAAGAATGGTTCTACACCAAGAAAGAATCAATACCACCACCAACAAATGCCGGTGTAAGTGATAAGTTAAATAAAAAACTCAAATGTAAAATGGGAAAACTTCCCGCGACGGATGTTTTATATTTTTTTAACAATTATTATGGTTCATTATTAATAGAACGTGTTCCGCGCGGAATTGCGGAATAACCTGGCTTTTTATCAATAGTAAATAATGTTGAAGCGCGTAAAACTAAAGATAAACTAGTGGTGACTTATACAATGTCAAAAGAAGAACTAGCGTTTTTCTTAAAGGTAAGTTTTGGTAAAAACATTGATGAAATGACAAGTGAAGAAATTGAATGGTATAAAACTCATCCGTGGTATTCAGAAAACATTGAACGAGCACTAAACGGTTTAAATATTACTAGCCATACAACGACTATTGAAATTAATAAGGATGGTCTTATTAGTAGAGTCACTAATGACATTAATTATACAGTTACATATTACGAAACAACGCATTCGGTAATCGAAAAAACAACAAGACATTATAAATTCAAGAATGAAGCAAATTTTGTATTTAATAGTAAAACCACTATAACATTTCCCGAATTTATTGACTATCTGGATCTTACTAATGTGTATTACCCCGAAAACATGTAAATAAAAAGTGCTGTCATTATTTATCCTTCAAAAATATTAATTACTCTCTCATGATACAATAGATTTATGTTTAATCATACTATCAGTGTTAATACTAAAAATGGTGTCGTTAACTATACTTTAAGTCTTACTTATAAAAGAATGAAGACGATTGTTTTTCGACCGTGTGAAACGCAAGAAAATACATTTAATGTTTCGCTTCCCTATGGCACACGAATCTCAAAATTAGAAGAAGTGTTTATGAAAAATTATAAGAGTCTTTTAAGACTACAAAAAAAGACAAGCACTGTCCCTTTTAGTGATACGACTTACATCTTTGGCGAAGAAAAGAGTCTTAATGACATAAAAATAAAATATAACTTAAAAGAAGTACCGACAAGTCTTGAACACTTCTATGCTTTAACAAAAAAGTTACTTTTAAGTCATCTAGAAGAAAGTGTGAAACACTATTCTAAAATTATGAATATACCTGTCACTTACAAAGTAAGAGTTAAACGGATGAAAACAAGGTGGGGTAGTAATAGTAAACATACAATGAGTTTAAGTTTTAATGAAAAATTAATTCACTTTCATCCGCGTATTATTAATGCTTTAGTCGTCCACGAATTAGTGCATTATTTCGTTAGTGGGCATGGCCCTAAGTTTTATAAGCTGTTAGAAAAGTATGAACCAAATTATAAAAATTTAGATAGAGTGTTAAAGGAGCAATGTTATGAATATAATAACGAGTAAACAAAACCCTAAAATTAAAGCACTAGTGGCTCTTAAAGCTAAACCAAAAGACGAACTTTTAATTGAAGGTAAACACCTTATTGAAATGGCTATAGATGCAAACTTAGTCACTGAAATCTTTAGTGTTGAAAAACTAAATTACGATGTTTCTATGACGCTTATTACTCCTGAAATAGCGGAAAAATTAAGTGGTAAAGTAACCACTGATGGCGTGTTTGCTCTTATAAAAAAACCATATCTAAAAGTTAATAAAAATAAACATTTACTCTATTTAGATGAAGTAAGTGATCCTGGTAACTTAGGTACTATTTTACGCACCGCTTTAGCCTTTGACTTTGGCGCAGTTTTGCTTAGTGAAGGTAGTGTTAACGCGTATAACGAAAAAGTATTAAGCGCTGCACAAGGTGCACACTTTTTACTCCCCATTAAAAAGTCTTCACTTGATGAATTAATAGCACTTAAAAAAGACGGGTATAAAGTTGTTGCTACAACGCTTAACGACGCTATTACTATTGAAGAAGTTAAGGCTTCTAAATTAGTGCTCGTCCTAGGGAATGAAGCGCGTGGTGTGAGTAAAGATGTTCTAAAAATCGCTGATTACAATGTAAAAATTCCAATGCAACACATTGATTCGCTTAATGTTGCTGTTGCGGGGGCAATACTGATGTATGAAATAAGTAAAAGAGACTAACAAGTAGCAATAATTTTATTGTTTTGTTGCATCAACTTCCTTTTTTTAACATTTTCTTACAATTTTTATATTTAAAATAGATTATTTGCACCGAATGTTGTATAAAATCCGGTGCACCAGTTAAGATAAAATAGTCTTAATTGAACAATACGAAAAATGTACATTAAAGAAGAATAGTGTTTTAATAATTGCAAAGACTTTATAGGTAAATCGGCTACGCAGCGCATAGCGAATTGAGAATGACACAATGCTACGCGGTTTTATACATGGTTAAAGTTAGTTTTACCCGCCCTTATTTTCGAATAAATAAATTATATTGACCCACTAATTAACGAGTAAACAACAAAGTATTTATTACTAAAAGAATTTTTTTAGTTATAAAAAGAACAAAATGGTTGTACTTAGATAGTAATAGAAAGAGATTTTAACTATCGAAAATAATTTTTATAATGAAATTAAAAGCATATTGATAAATGCAAGAAATAAAGTTTATAGTACTGCTAATTTTGCGATGATTGAGGCATATTGGAATATCGGTAAAAAAATAATTGAGAAACAAGGTGGGAAGGATAAAGCAGAATATGGACTAGGATTAATTAAAGAATTATCAACGCAAATGACCAAGGACTTCGGTAAAGGATTTACAGTCACAAATTTAAAATATATGCGTCAATTTTATCTAACATTTCCAAATGGTCACGCACTGCGTGGCGAATTGAGCTGGACCCATTATCGCAGTTTAATGCGCGTTGAAAATGAAAAGGCTAGGAACTTTTATTTAGAAGAAGCAATAAAATCTGCGTGGAGCACGAGACAACTTGATCGACAAATAAACAGTTTTTTCTACGAAAGACTCTTATCTAGTAAAAATAAAGAAGAAGTCTCACAAACAATAATAAATTTAGAGAAAGGCGCGACACCAGGAGACATCATAAGAGATCCATATGTATTAGAGTTTTTAGGTTTAGTGCCAAATACCGATTTTTATGAAAGTGATTTAGAACAAGCCTTGATAACTCATTTGCAAAAATTTATTTTAGAATTAGGCCGAGGCTTTTCCTTTGTGGCAAGGCAACAAAGATTTAGCTTTGATGGAAGGCATTTTAGGATTGATCTTGTTTTTTATAACTATATTTTAAAGTGCTTTGTGTTAATTGATTTAAAAATTGGAGACTTAACACACCAAGATTTAGGACAAATGCAGATGTATGTTCATTATTATGAAAGAGAAATGATGAATGAGGGTGATAATCCACCAATAGGCATTATCTTATGTGCGGATAAAAGTGATTCGGTTGTTAAATACACTTTACCCCAAGATGAAAAACAAATATTTGCCTCTAAATATAAATTATATTTGCCTAGTGAAGAAGAATTACTAAATGAATTAAATAAAGAATATTTATCAATCGAAAATTATATTGATGAGCAAAAAAAATGAATGAGTTACCCCGCTAATCAAAAGAGTCGTTTACATTTTGTCCTATTGCCACATTCATAATTTTGCCAATTTATATTATATTAAGGTATAATATATGCGGCGTTGAAAAGAAGTAGTAATGTCTTAAAGTTCTTTAGATAGCGACGGTGAGATGGTGGAAGCACCGCTAGAGAAGAGACACGAATTCACCTTGGAGCCGGTTGATGACCCGTTGACTGTCGTTAAAGTCGTAACTAAGAGTGGAAAATTAGGATGGTACCACGGCGAAAGTCGTTCCTATGGGGACGCTTTTTTATTTAATAAAAGGAGAAATTCTTATGGATAAAAGGTTTGAAAGTATAAAAGAAGAAGCTTTAAGTAAAATAAATAACGCTAAGAGTGTGAAAGCATTAAATGAAGTAAGAAATGAATATTTTGCTAAAAGCGGCTTAATCGCTACGCTTATGAGTAAGATTCGCGAACTAGCGCCTAATGAGCGGAAGGATTACGGTCAAGCTGTAAATACACTAAAAGTGTTTCTTGAAGAAAAACTTGGCGCAGCACTTAGGGAAGCACAAAGCAATGAACTTAGTGAAAAGTTAGAAAGTGAAAAAATTGATTTAACACTACCTGGAAGAAACCTAGAAACAGCGCCGCAACACCCCTTCCACCTCGTTAAAGATGAAATTTGCGATATCTTTATCGGGATGGGCTACATTATTGCGGAAGGCGACGAAGTTGAAGAAGATCTCTTTAACTTTACTCTTTTAAATATGCCGGAAAACCATCCAGCGCGTGATATGCAAGATACCTTCTATATTAATGAAAAGTTATTACTTAGAACACATACTTCACCGGTACAAGCACGCGTAATGCAAAAAAATAAAAATCAACCACTAAAAATGATTAGTCCGGGGAAAGTATTCCGCAGAGATGATGATGATAATACCCATTCCCATCAATTTGGACAAGTTGAAGGCTTAGTAATTGGGGAAGGCATTTCTTTTAGTCACTTAAAAGCAACACTTGACTTATTTGCGAAAAAAATGTTTGGTCCGAAACGAGAAATACGCTTACGTTCAAGTTATTTCCCGTTTACTGAACCTAGTGTGGAAGTTGATGTTAGTTGTCACGTATGTAACGGTAAAGGGTGCTCGACTTGTAAAGGCACTGGTTGGATTGAAATCTTAGGAGCGGGAATGGTTAATCCTAATGTGTTAACGATGAATGGCTACGATACGGAGAAGTTTACCGGATTTGCCTTTGGTGTCGGGATCGAACGCGTAGCGATGCTCCGCTACGGGATTGATGACATTCGCCGCTTTTATCAAAATGACATCCGTTTCTTAAAGGAATTCCCAAAAAGGTAGGTAATAATTATGAAAATTTCACGAAATGCATTAGAACGATACATTGATTTAAGTACTTTAAGTGATAAAGAAATTGCGGACGGACTCACTTTCGCGGGAATTGAAACCGAAGACTATTATAAACTCGCTAGTGGTACGAATTTAGTAATTGGGCATGTTTTAACTTGCATTAAAGTTGAAGGTAGTGATCACCTTTCTTACTGCACGGTTGACGTTGGTAGATTAGGAACACGCGAAATTATATGCGGGGCGCCTAATGTGCGAAGCGGACAAAAAGTTATTGTCGCGCTTGAAGGAGCAATTTTACCAGTCGGTGAAATTAAACGCGTCACGATTAAAGGACATAATAGTGAAGGGATGATTTGTTCACTTAGCGAATTAGGAGTGCCTAGTGAATTACAGTCGCACGACGATTTAGTAGGTATCCATGTTCTAAGTGAAGACGCACCAGTTGGAAATACACAGGTTTTAGAATATTTAGGATTAGACGACACTATTTTTGATATTAGACCACTCGCTAACAGGAGTGATATGCTTGCGCTATATAATGTTGTCCGTGAGCTTGGCGCGATTTTTGACTTACATTATAATATTCCGGAAATTGAAGTTAATCCGTCTTTTAAGACAAAACTTAAACTAGAAGTTAACACACCGCTTGTGCCAATCTTTGCTTTAACAGAAGTAAGGAATGTGGCAATTAAACCATCCCCTCAGTGGATGGCAACTTTCTTACGTAAACACGGACACAGACCTGTTAATAATATTGTTGATATTGGAAACTATGTGATGCTTGTCACAGGTCGGCCGTTACATATGTATGACTTAGATAAAGTAAAAGATGAACACTTTATTGTTAGTAGTGACGCCACTACTAAGTTTATTGCGCTTGATGAGAAAGAATATAACATTGTTCCAGGGGACCAAATCATTAGTGACAAAGAAAAAGTATTATGTTTAGGCGGGATTAACGGCGCTAAAAGTTCAGCAGTCACAAATGAGACAAAACGCATTGCCATTGAAGTAGCAGCTTTTGACACAGCGCATATTCGGATGAGTGTAGTGCGTCACAATTTACCAAGTGAAGCAAGTACGCGCTTTGGTAAAGGTGTTAATTTAAATAACACAACTGAAGCAATGAATTTAGCGCTCTCGCTTATCTTTGACTTAGTGCCTGGTGCTGAATTTAGTAATACAGTTACAGTCGAAAAGAGTTTACCAGCGCAACCTGTTATCTATTTTGATAAAGATAAGATTAATAAGTTACTGGGCACTACTTTTAGTGAAGAAGTAATGCTAAGTACACTTAACCGTTTAAATATTACGGTGAACGAAGATAAGAGTGTTAATCTCCCACTTTACCGGCAAGATTTCTTTTCTCTAGCCGACTTAGCCGAAGAAATTATTCGCCTTTTAGGCTTTGAACATGTCGGTAACGAAATTCCCGCATTATTTACGACTGTTGGGAGTTATGACGAAGTACAAAGAAAGCGTTATGATATTCGTAAATTATTACGCAGTAAAGGGCTTTATGAAGTGTTAACTTATGCCTTAACTGATGAAGAAAAAAATAAAACATTCGTGTACTTAAATAAAGATGTATCTTTAAAATTACTGCACCCGATGACACCAGTCAGAAGTGAGTTACGACTTAATCTTTTACCAAGCGTTATTGAAACACTTACTTATAACGCTAGTCGGCAACAAAGTGATTTTGCGCTTTTTGAAATTAGTAACATAACTTCAGAAAATTATAAAGGTGAACACCTAGCGTTTGCATTCTATGGTAATGAAGTGTTAAGTCGTGAATTAAGTAAAAGACCATATGACTTTTTTGACGCTAAAGGGCTCATTATTAGTGTGTTAGATTATTTAGGGATTAATGAATCGCGTTATGAATTTGTGCTTAATCCGCATAAGAATGAAGAGTTCCATCCTGCGCAAAGCGCACTCTTAAAAGTTCAAGGTAAAGTAGTTGGTGTTTTTGGTAAACTTCACCCCCTTGCCAGAGAAAAAGCATTACTTAATAATGAAGCAATTATTGGTGAACTTAATTTAAGTGCATTGCTTAGTCTTAAAACAAGCTTAAATAAAGTTAACCCACCGGCAAGGTTCCCGTTTGTAAGGCGTGACTTAGCGCTCCTTGTTAATGAAGACTTAAGTGTTAAAGAATTAATTAATGTTATTCGTAAAGCTGGTGGTAAGTTAATAAGTGACGTCACTGTATTTGATGTTTACACGAAACTAAAAGATGAACCGGGTAAAAAATCAGTAGCGCTGACACTTACCTTACAAGACGCTAATAAGACATTAGTTGAAGATGAGATTAAAGAAGTGATGACTAAAGTTATTGAAGAATTAACGAAAAAATTACAAGTAGTGGTACGCGGAATATGAAAATAAAAATAGCTGATGGAATTAAACTCCATCAAACTCTAACAGCAGAAGTTGATTTAAGTGATGTTGATTTACACGCTAATTATTCGCTTAAAGCGATTAAACCTTTTACCGTAACTGTTGACTTTGATACATTTACCGATGTTGTGGAAGTTCATATTAGAGGCAAAGTCACACTTATTTTAGAATGTGCCTATACTTTGGAACATTTTGATTATGAAGTAGAAATGGATGACGAACTTACTTTTAACTTTGTTAATCCGAATATTGAAGCAGAAACGGATGACTGTTTTTATGAAAAAGGACCGGAAATCTTTTTAGATCCATACTTATATGCAATTATCTTAAGTTATATCCCGCTTAAAGTTATTAAGCCTGGCGCTAATTTACCAAAGAGTGGCGAAGGTTATGAAATCTTAAGTGAAGAAGAATTTGAAGCTAAACACCAAACGCTTGATGATGAATTTGGTGATCTCTTTGATAAGCTAGATTTAGACGATTAATTATTATTCTCATAGAATGAGCATAAAAGAAGGGGCAACTCTTCTTTTTTACTTTTTAGTGTTTTTTTTGTTTACAACGAAAGGTCATTTATGTATAATGTAGTCAAAGAAAGTGGGAGAAAGTGGGAGATGAAGTTTTTTGGGACTTATTATCACAGTTTAGACGCTAAGGGACGGCTTGTCGTACCTGCTCGTTTTCGTGAAACACTTAAAGACTTAAAAACGCTTTACATCTTACAAGGCTTTGATGGGGCAATAAGTGTGTATCCCGAAGAAGCTTACCACCAAGAACTTTCTTTCCTTGAAGCACAAAACTTCAAAAATGCTGACGCTAGAGCGTATATTCGTACAATTTACGCAAGTATTGAAGAGTTAGAAGTAGATGCAGCAGGCCGTATTACCTTACCAGTTCGTATTCAAAAGAAATATGACATTGGGCAAAAAGTAATTGTAATTGGCGTCGGTGATCATCTTGAAATCTGGGATGAAGAACGCTACTTAAGTTACGAAAGAGATGCGTGCGGTAACTTAGAAGACCTAGCTGCTAAGTTACAGGAAAAAGCCTAATGAGTACGCATTATCCAGTATTACTTAATGAAGTAATAAGTGGCGTAAATGTCAAAGATGATAGTATCATTATTGACTTAACCTTAGGACGAGCGGGGCATAGCAGTGCCTTACTCTTCAAAGCCCGCAACGGCTATCTCTACGGCTTCGACCAAGATGAAACTGCGATAAAAGAGTCGCGGGAAATACTCAGTAAAACATTCCAAAACTTCACGCTCTTCCATCAAAACTTCAAAGACTTCGATATTGCGCTAGAAGCACTTGGAGTCACAGGCGCTGACATCATCTTACTTGACTTAGGTGTCAGTAGTCCGCAATTCGATGCAAGTGACCGCGGCTTTAGTTACCGCTATGAAGGTCCACTTGATATGCGAATGGACCGGACGAACAATACCTTAACAGCAGCGATTATTGTCAACACTTATTCAGAACAAAAACTAAAAGAAATATTCTACCGCTACGCGGAACATCGCTACAGTGCCCGCATTGCTCGCGAAATCGTAAATGCGAGAAACGAGCAAGAAATAAGAACAACAACCGAGTTAGTCGAAATTATAAAAAGAGCCTTACCAAGCAAAGAATTACGCAAGAAAGGCCATCCCGCTAAAACGATCTTCCAAGCACTTCGCATTGAAGTAAATAACGAATTAGGAGTACTTGAAAAAGTCTTGGAACGCGCTCCACACTTCTTAAATGAAGGGGGGAGACTCGCAGTAATAAGCTTCCATAGTCTTGAAGACCGCTTAGTAAAAAATGTCTTTAAAAAGTTAGCGACACTGAGTGACGAAGGACTGCATCCTTACACACTACCTGATAAAAATAGAGTAGCACCCTTCACACTTGTCAATCGTAAAGTCATCGTCGCCACTGACGAAGAAATAGAACTCAACCCACGCGCTAGTAGTGCAAAACTGCGAATCATCGAAAAAAGGAGGACTAAATAATGCGTGACAAATTATACAAAACGAATAAAAAAGTCGGATACTACCGCTTTAGAGCCTTTCTTATCGGGATTTTACTTGTAGCGGTTGGAGCGGCAGCTTTAACGATTCCTTATCCGTATGTCGCTAAAGCGATTAACGAGGCACAAGCACGCCGTGCTCAGGCCGAAGAAGAAAGCAGTGAAGAAGCTCCTTTAGTTACTGAAGATTTAACCATTTAGTTTTTTTCCTTTCTTTAAAGCCTTAGTGAACTCTTCCCCTTTTCCTCTCTCACTAAGGCTTTTTTCTTAAATTTGTGATAATTAAGCAAATATTAATTAGTTGCAATTGTTATTATTCGTTAATTATTGTAAAATAATTACATTATTGGAGAATTATGGATATTAAAATTAGTACATTAGAAATTAGTGCCAGTGCCGTCAAACTCGTTGTCGGTTATGAACTTGAAGGTAGTCCCTATGTGCTTTATGCAAATAAAGTGGCGCTTTCACAAGCAATAAGTGCGGGAGAAATAGTCGCGCCTGACCAAGTCATTAACGCGATTAAAGTTTTAGCAGCGGACGCTCGTGAAGCATTAGGCGAAACGATTAGTGAAGTAGTGCTAGCCTTACCAACGATTGATTTTGAAGTGTTTAGAGGAACACAAACGACAAACACGCTTTCGAATAAAATTGATCGGATTGATATTAAAAATATCATGGCACTTTTCCGTAAAAACCGTGTTGATCCAAATAAAGTAATTGTGGCGATTTTACCGCAAGTTTTTAAAACAGATAGCGATCAAGTGTATCGCTTACTCCCACTTGGTGAAGTAAGTAATACGCTAACGGTAGAAGCTTTCTTACATGTTTTACCGATTTGGATTTATAATTCNNTAGTCCTGCAACGGCCACTAATACGTATTTCTTAGTTGACTTTGGCGCAAAACAAACTTCTATTACTTTTGTCTCTAATCATAACTTATATTTCTCACGCATTATTAATGAAGGAAGTGATGACTTAACTTACCTTTTAGCGCAGAAGTATGGGCTTGAGCTAAAAGAAGCCGATCGGCTTAAAAAAGACTTTGGTCTTGATCATCGTAATGTTAGTGTTAATTTCCCACTTGCGACAGGGATCGGTGAACGCGGTGAAGAAATTAAAGTGTTTTTAAGTGATATTTATTCGACATGTCAAACATTTTTAAATAGTCACTTACAAAAGGTATTAAGTGAAATTAAAATTGTGGGAAAAAGTCAAAATATGCCAAACTTAAATAAATATCCACTGCTTTTTGTTGGTGGTGGTAGTACTATTTATAATTATGAAGAAATTATTGGGAGTGACCGTTCATTCCCTGATAAATATATTGTTAAACTCGATACCATTGGGGCAAGAGACTTAACTTACGCTGTTAATTTAGGACTCATTAAAGCTTATAGTAAGTATGCCCAAGATATCGGGGACGAGAAAGCAAGTATTGGGACACTAACAAGGAGTTAACTATGATTGGAACGAATGATTTAGACAATTTTGAACCTGTAGCTAGAATAGTAGTTATTGGTGTCGGTGGCGCTGGTAATAATGCCGTAAATCGCATGATCGATGATCAAATCGATAGCGTATCTTTCTGGGTGGCAAATACCGATAAACAAGCACTTGCCACAAGTAAAGCGAAAAATCGTATTGTGCTTGGTGAAGAATTTACGCACGGTTTAGGTGCGGGCGGTGAACCAAGTGTTGGGCGGAAAGCCGCCGAAGCTAGTCGTCCCGAAATTGAAAAAATCGTTGAAGGTGCTGACCTTGTCTTTATCGCTGCNNATCGCGATTGTTACGCGGCCCTTTACCTTTGAAGGTAAAAAACGTATTGCCAATAGTGTTGAAGGACTTAATGCCTTAAAAGAAATCGTTGACTCCATTATCGTTGTTAGTAATGATAAATTACTTATCACTGGTGGGAATCTCCCGATTGCCCAAGCTTTTAGTGAAAGTGATAAAGTATTAGCGCAAAGTGTAAAAACAGTTGTCGACTTAATTTTAGTACC
>DBRT01000017.1:30616-56757 GCA_002306335.1 Caryophanales bacterium UBA1361 | reverse complement strand
TTACTTGAAGACTCCATTATCGTCAGTGTCATTGCTAGTGACTTTGAAGAGCAATATGACTTTACTAGTACGCACACTTCAATTATTAAACCAGTGACACCAGAATCGCGTACTTATCACGCAGAAGACGATGAAGATGATGATAGCTTCTTACCAAATATCTTAAAAGAGTTAGAAGCAGAAGAAAATTAATGACATTATTATACTTTAATGTATAATAGTAGCGAAATCGGACGAAGACACGGTGGCGGTAGAACCTTACAAAGCGACTAGGGGAATGGTGCAAGCCCTAAGAAGAAGCTACTCCCATTATCACTTCTGAGTGCAACTATGAACAAGAGTAATAGTTGTCGCTTAATCTCACGTTACGAGATACAAAGTGCTAGATTAGTCTAGAACACAGGTGGTACCGCGGAGTAATTCGTCCTGTGACTAGACTTTTTTTATTGAAGGAGAGAGACTATGGAACTTAAAGACACATTATTAATGCCAAAGACAAAGTTTGAAATGCGGGGTAACTTAACCCGCAAGGAACCAGGTATTTTAGCGCGTTGGGAGGCAATCGATTTATATAAATTAATGGTGAAGAAAAATGAAACAAGTAAACCTTTTATTCTCCATGACGGGCCACCTTACGCTAACGGGAACATCCATAGCGGACATATGCTTAACCGTAACTTAAAAGACTTTGTCGTACGCATGAAAAATATGCAAGGCTATGACACGCCCTTTATTTTTGGCTGGGATACACACGGTCTCCCAATTGAAAACCAAGTCACAAAAAGTGGGGTTAACCGTAAAGCAATTCCAATTACAGAATTCCGCAAGTTATGTAAAGAATATGCACTTAAGCAAGTCGAAATTCAAAAAGCTCAACTTAAGCGTCTTGGCTTAGTCGGTGACTTTGAAAATGCTTATTTAACTTTGACTAAAGATTACGAGGCTGATGAACTTCGTGTCTTTAAGCGTATGGCACTTAAAGGTTTAATTTATCGCGGACTAAAGCCCGTGCAATGGTCACCAAGTAGTGAAACTGCACTTGCTGAAGCCGAAATTGAATATAAAGATGTCGTTAGTGACTCAATTTATGTGCTTTTTAATGTAACAAAAGGCAATGATAAAGTACCTGTTGGCACTAAATTTATGATTTGGACAACAACCCCGTGGACGCTTCCTGCTAACTTAGCGATTAGTGTCCATCCCGCCTTTACATATGGGGTTTACGAAAGCGCGTTAGGTGACGTTATTTTACTACCTGAACTTGTCGAAGAAGTAAGTAAAGCGAGTGACTTAACTTTTACATTAAAATATGAAGTCAAAGGTGCGGATTTAGATTTAATTGAAACGAAACACCCGCTTTATGAGCGTATTTCCCTTGTTATCACTGGGATGCATGTCACTAGTGAAAGCGGGACTGGGGCGGTTCACACGGCGCCGGGTCACGGGCTTGAAGACTTTGTGGTTGGGCAAAAGTACGGCTTAGATGTGTTATGTCCAGTTGACGCTCGAGGATACTTTACTAGTGAAGCTGGGAAATATGAAGGACTATTTTACGAAGACGCTAATAAAGTTATTATTAATGACTTACGGGAAGTAGGAGCGCTTGTCGCCCATACGAAAGTAAAACATAGTTACCCACACGACTGGCGGACGGATAAACCGCTTATCTTTCGCGCAACACCGCAATGGTTTGCCAGTATTGAACCAATTCGCAGAGATTTACTTAACGCTGTCCAAAAAGTTGACTGGTATCCAGCGTGGGGTGAAGGCCGGATTAGTAATATGATTAGTGATCGCGGTGACTGGACAATTAGTCGTCAACGCGTATGGGGTGTCCCCATTCCGATTATTTATAATGAAGATGGTAGTCCGATTCTTGAAGAAGTAGTATTTGATAACATTATTGCGGAAGTGGAAAAGCATGGCAGTAATATATGGTACGAAAAAGATGCGAAATATTTCTTACCAGAAGGGTACCAAAACGCATTATCACCAAACGGTAACTTTACGAAAGAAGTTGACACGATGGATGTGTGGTTTGATAGCGGCATCAGTGCGATTCATACACTTAAAAAGCACGGTTTACCTTTTCCCGCTGATTTATATTTAGAAGGTAATGATCAATATCGTGGTTGGTTTAATAGTTCCTTAACTTTAAGCGTTGCGGCCTTAGAAAAAGCACCATACAAAGCCGTAGTGACACATGGCTTTGTTGTTGATGATAAAGGCGAAAAGATGTCTAAATCCAAAGGTAATGTGCTTGATCCAAGTAAATTAGCAAATGAATATGGTGCGGATATTTTACGCTTATGGAGTGCGACGATTGATTATCAAGAAGATGCACGGCTCAGTGTTGATCTTTTACGCCAAACAAGTGAAACTTATCGTAAAATCCGTAATACTTTCCGCTTTATGCTTGGTAATTTACCTGCGTTAGACACAAGTTTTGCTGAACTTAAAGCATTATATAAAGAACCAGACTTTTATCTTGATAAATTAATGACTAATAAATTACAACAAGTCATTAATAAAATGATTGATAGTTATAATGATTACGACTTTGGGGCAGCTTTTACTACACTGATGAATTTTGTTACGAATGAATTAAGTAGTTTCTATCTTGATGTGGCGAAAGATATTTTATACTGCGAAGCTAAAGATAGCGCTCGACGCCAAAGTGTTGTGGGAACACTTTATAAAATTACGGTAGCACTTTTACCACTGATTGCTCCTGTATTAGTGTTTACCGCTGAAGAAATTTATGAGCACTTACCAGTGATTAAGCGTTTACCTTCCGTACATTTAATGGATTTCCCCTATCAACTTGATGTCGATAACGCTAAACTTGAAGAATTTAGTGCGTTACTAAAAGTACGAAGCAACGCCTATCAACATATTGAAAAAGCGCGCCAAGAAGGAGTACTTGGCAGTAGTCAAGAAGCAAGCCTAACTTTACCGCATAGTGAATTAGAACTTGCGCCACAGTTAAAAAAATTAGACAATGAAGAACTTGCACGCTTCTTTATTGTAAGTGAAGTTAAGTTTGGTAATACTTATAAAGTAGAAAAGCACACTGGTCATAAGTGTCCGCGGTGCTGGAATTATCATCAAGAATTAGTAAGCGTTGCTGAAGAACAAGTCTGTGAACGATGCGCAAAGGTATTAAACACATATGAATAAAGTAAAACAGTACTTAAAATCATTCTTTTATTCCTATGCTTGGTTAGCCGTGCTCCTTTTAATCATTGACCAATTAACAAAAGTATGGGCACTAAAGGCGAAGTTAGACATCACGCTTATTCCTAATTTCTTACATTTAACATATGTGCGAAATACCGGCGCAGCGTGGAGTATGTTTGATGGTAACATGCTCGCTTTAGCACTGATTAGTTTTGTTGTCGGTACGCTGCTTATTGTAGCGCGCATTAAGTATCGCACAAAGTTAGATACATTTAAGAAAATACTTTTTGCGGTTGTCCTTGCCGGAACTTGGGGTAATTTTATTGACCGCGCTTTCTATAAACTTTTAACAGGTGCAGAAGGTGTTGTTGATTTTATTCATTTCCAGTTTGGTAATTATCATTTCCCTGTGTTTAATGTCGCTGATATTTGTATTACTTTAGGGATCTTAAGTTATGTCGTTTTATTATTAGTGGAAGAGTTTAAAGCGCTAAAAGCTCCAAAAACTGAAGCAAAAGTTAAAGACGACACTAATGAGGAAAAAGATGGAGAATAAACTTTTAAAAGTTGATTTTGAGCATAGTGGTAAGCGCGCTGATGTAGTGCTTTCTTCTTTATTAAGTATTACGCGCGCGCAAGTGCAGAAAATGATTAAAGACGGGGACATTAAACTTAACGGCACCAGCGTTAAAGCAAGTTACCGTATTGAAGGCGGCGAAGAGTTTAGTGTTACTATTCGCGAAAAAGAAGCACCAAACTTAACACCCTACGAAATTGAACTTGATGTGCGTTATGAAGACGAATATTTGCTCGTTGTCAATAAACCCGCGGGATTAGTCGTGCATCCTAGTTTTGGTCATAAAAAAGAAACTTTAGTGCATGCCCTTTTAGCGCGCGGTGACAAATATAGTGATGTTAACGGTGTTTTTCGTCCTGGTATTGTTCATCGCCTTGATAAAGAAACAAGCGGTCTTCTTATCGTATGTAAAAATAATGAAGTGCATAATAAAATTGCTAAACTCTTAAAGAAGCGTGAAATCACTAGACGATACACAGCGCTTGTGCGCGGTAAAGTGCGTGAAGAAGCGGGTGTAATAAAGACATACTTAACACGCAGTAAAGACAATTTTAAAAAGATGGCTAATACTCCCGCAACTGGTAAACTAGCGATTAGTCACTTTAAAGTTAAAGAACGCTTTAAGGGCTATATGCTTTTAGAAGTGGAATTAGAAACAGGCCGTACTCATCAAATTAGAGCGCACTTAGAATTTATTAATACGCCAATTGTTGGTGACGCGCTTTACGGTTTAAAAAAAGACCCGCTATATAGTAAGGGTCAATTATTACACGCTAGTTATTTAGCGTTTACGCATCCGTATACCGGAGAATTAGTAGAAGTAAGTGCAGAGCTTCCAGATTATTTTACAAAAGTCCTCCGTCGTCTGCAAAAAGATCTTTAAAATTACGGAAGTTTTGTTTCACGACACTTAATAAATTATTTTTACCAAATTTAACCAAAAATTCTTGCGCAAATTTATCAACAGCATTTCCCGCTCCAAGCGGGATTTTTGTATTATAACGAATGTTCAATACTTCGATTTCACGGAGGAAATAAAAGCGCGCTAATATACTAGCAGTAGCAATCGCTAATGAATTACTTTCTCCGTCTTTTAGTTGGATGACTTTTGCTTTACTCATCAGTGCCGTATAGTTTTCGTAATGCTTATCACTCGTAAAGGCGTCAAGATACAGTTTACCATCGTATTTTTGCCGTTTAGCAAGTGTCGTTAACACATTTTGATGGAGCATTGCTTTCATTTGGTTCATATTGTAACCTTGTGCGATAAGTTCATTATATTTCGGGTTATGCACAATATTTTTAGTGTGGGGGATTTTATCTTTTAGTAAATTACCAAGTAAGACAATTTTTGTATCATCAAGCGCTTTTGAATCTTTCACATTAAGACTTTCCACTAGGGCTTTTAATTCTTCATCTAGATAAGCGGCAACAACGACAAGTGGACCAAAGAAGTCACCAAACCCGACTTCGTCACTGCCAATATGCGGGAAAGTTGTTATCTTTTTATCGACTATTTTAGTCGTAACGCTTTTACTTTTAGGCGTTTTAATATCTTTTTCTTTTAAGTACGGTTCAAGATATTTAGGTAAACGCGCACCAACAAAACGCGCTTTATATGGTTCATTTTTCGTATTATCATAAATTGAAAACTTAATGTTTCCTTTTTCATAATAAATAATCATATATGAATGTTGATTTGAAACACTAGGTAATTTTGTTTGTTCAATCACAATACCTAAATCTTCACGCGGAATTCGTAATTCATAGTTATGCATGAGTATATTTTAACATAAACGACAATCTTGTTCGTTATTAGAAAATAATCATTAATGATAAAATACAAATATGGATATATTTACACTTTTAGAATTTAATGAAATCGTTAGTAAAGTTAAAGATTTAACAAAGACAGAATTAGGTGGTGAGTACGCTAGTCTTATTAGTCCTTTTGAGAGTGAAGAAGAAGCAACTTACGCACTTAATTTAGTAAGTGAAGCAGAGTCAATTTTAACACGCTTTGGTGCGTTGCCACTCGCTCCAAGTCATAAACTTGCCCCGCTTCTTGAAGAAGCACGGCGCGGTAATATTTTAACACCACACGACTTTTATTTAATAAGTTCGGACGCTATGAATATTGTTAAGATTAATTATTACTTAAAAGATAAGCTAGATAATGCTCCCTTAATAAAAGCAATGCTTAAACGCGAAAAAGATTTAGCGGTGCTCGCTAATGAAATTAATAAAGTAATTACGCCTAATCTTTTAGTAAAAGATAATGCGAGCCACGAATTAGCGCGCATTAGAAAAAACATTGCCTTGAGTGAAGATCGCCTTAATAAAGCAGCGCAAGGTTTAATTAGTAAGTACGGAAACTTCTTAGCGGAAAATCTTATTACTAAGCGCGATGGTCACTTTGTGATTCCCGTTAAAACCGCCTATAAAAATAAGGTTGACGGCATTATTTATGATATTAGTAATTCCGGCCAAACAATATTTGTTGAACCTAGTGAAATCGCCGCACTAAATAGTACTTTAATTAGTTATCAAAATGATGAAATAATTGAAGTTAATCGCATTTTAAGAGCATTAACTTTAGAAACTTTAAAATATGAAGACGAAATTATAAATAATAACATCTTACTTGCGGAACTTGATTTAATCTTCGCTAAAGCGACTTATGGTCAAAGTATTAATGGCTTTGTCCCCGTTTTTCAACAAACAAAAGGGTTACAATTTAAAAAAGCCCGGCACCCGCTTATTGATAAGAATCTTGTCGTTGCTAATACTTTTAATTTAAAAGATGATAAATTCATCATTGTTATAAGTGGGCCTAACGCTGGTGGTAAAACAGTAGCGCTTAAAACAATGGGTCTTTTAGTGCTGATGGCAAAAAGCGGACTCATGTTACCCGTAAGCGAAGAACCTAAATTATTTTTTTATAAGAATGTGTACGCTAGTATTGGCGACGAGCAAAGTTTAAGTCAAAATCTTTCGACATTCAGTAGTCATGTGAAGCGTATTGGGGAAATAATGGATGTTGCGACTAGTGACGACCTTGTATTACTTGATGAACTCGCGACTGGCACTAGTCCTGAAGAAGGGGAAGCACTTGCCTTAGCAATCGCTACTTATTTATTAAATAACAGTATTAGCAGTGTAATTAGCAGTCACTATAGCCGTCTTAAAGAATTTGCCTACTCCCGCAGTGGCATCATTAATGCCTCAATGGCGTTTGACGAAAAGAAATTAACACCGCTTTATGAATATCATGAAGAAGTACCAGGACGCTCCTACGGTTTAGTTGTCGCTAAGCGCTTTGGGATTAAAGACGAAGTTATTAAAGACGCGGAGTCCTTTTTAAGTGACGGCGTTTATGACTTTGAAAGTACAATTGGTAAATTACGCAATGAAATTAGAACACTTGAACTTGAACGCACTGAACTAGAAAAAGAGCGCGCAGCACTCCTTAAAAAAGAAGCCGAATTAGATAAAAAGCTTAAGCGACAAAGTGAAGCAGAAGAAGACTTTAAGTTAACGAAGAATGAACGCTTAGAAAAAGAAATTAATGAAGCAATAGCAACACTTGATACTTTAGTAAAAAGCGCACTTGCTAGTGGCGCAAAAGCTCACGAAATCATCGCCGTGCGTGATGAGATAAAAAAACTTGGTAAAGAGAGTAAAAAGGAAGTAAAAGCACCCGCTAAAGACTTTGAACTAGGCGACTATGTTGAAGTTAAAAAACTCCATGTTAAAGGCGAAATAACGCGTATTCGTGGCGAAGAATATACTGTAACGCTCGCAAGCGGGAAAATACTTAAGGTTAGTGCAAGTGACCTTGAAATAACGGAGCGCACTAAACGTAAAAGCACACCAACAATTACGGTTAAAGGCTTAGAAGAAGACTTAACTAGTGTCAAACCCGAAATTAATGTGATTGGGATGCGTGTTGAAGAAGCGCTTAATGTTATTGGACCCTACCTTGACCGCGCTCTACTTAAACGCTATCCAAGTGTCCGGATTATTCACGGCTTTGGTACCGGGGCACTGCGGCGCGGTATTCATGACTACTTAGCGAAACTTTCATTTGTAAAAAGTTACACTCTCGCCGGAGAATACGAAGGCCAAGGAGGGGCGACGATCGTCACCTTCTAAATGAAAAATAAGAAGTTACAATTTTTAATTGACCATTTACCGAGTGACCCTGGTGTGTATTTAATGCTAGATAGTCATGGTCGCATTATTTATATTGGNNGTCGCGGCAATGGTAAAGCGCACCGCTAAATTTGAAACAATTGTGACAAACAGTGAAAAAGAAGCATTTATTCTTGAGCTTAAATTAATTCAAACGCATTATCCGCGCTATAACATTATGCTTAAAGATGATTCGCATTACCCATATATTGCACTTACTAAAAAGGGTGATCCGGTCGTTAGTATAAAACGCAAAACAAGTGACGATAAATATATTTATTTTGGGCCATTTCCCGCGAGTCAAAAGGCGTATCAAATCGTTGATTTAATTAATAAAATCTTTATGACACGGAAGTGTAAAGGTAAAAGTAAAGATCCGTGCTTTTACTTTCATTTAGGGCAGTGTCCGGGGTATTGCTTTAAAGATATAAGTGATTTAGAAAAAGATAAAGTACGAAGTGATATTCTCACTTTTTTAAATGGTAAAGATAAAGATACATTAAAACGCTATCAAACAAAGATGAAACTAGCAAGTGCGGAACTTGACTTTGAAAAAGCGCGTGATTATAAAGAAATAGTTGACGCGATGCTCCATATTTATAGCAGTCAAAATATTGAACTTAAAAATAAAGTTGATTTAGATGTGATTGCCTTTACCCAAATTAATGATTATATTGGGTTAAATATTGTCTCTTATCGTGCTGGAGTATTACTTAATGAACAGTTTGATGCCTTTCCCTCTTTTAGCGACCTTCATGAACAAATTATTAATTTAATTGGGCAATACTACACAAAGAATCCATTGCCCACTAAATTAATGGTCGGTAATTCATTTATCGCTGAAGCGTTAACGCTTTATTACGATAAAGAAGTTATTGTCCCTAGTCGCGGACAAAATCTAGAAATCCTTAATCGGGCTTATCAAAATGCCACAAGTGCTTTACAAAAGCATTTACTATATCATCAAGCTTTAGGCACTGAAAATGAAAGTTTAACGGCGCTAAGTGAAACGCTTGGTATTAAGTATCCTAGTCATATTGATTTTGTTGATATTGCTCATCTTTTTGGTAGTAATGCCCAAGGAGTCGTTATTACTTATATTAACGGTCGACCATTTAAGAAGTTATATCGTAAATATAATATTGAAAATGAAAATTCTTTTGATGATTACGCTAGTATTAAAGAAGTACTCACACGCCACTATAAACGAAAACTCATTGAAGGAAAACATTTACCTGATTTACTAATCGTTGATGGCGGTAAAGGTCAACTTGGCGTTGCGCTTAGTGTGAAAGACGAATTAAATCTTGATTTCAACATTATTAGCCTTGTGAAAGACGATAAACATACAACAAAAGCACTTATTAATGAAGAAGGTGACGAAATAAGTGTTAATAAAAATTTACTCACTTTTCTCGCCGCGATTCAAAATGAAGGGCACCGTTACGCGATTACTAGTCACAGAGCTAAAAGAGGGAAAGGGACATACACAAGCGCTTTAGACGGGATTAAAGGTTTAGGCAAGAAACGGAAGATGCTCTTACTAAATACTTATAAAAGTATTGATGTCTTAAAAAGTGTCCCACTAACAGAGCTAAGTCAACTTATCCCGCGCGAAGTAGCGGAAGCCTTACTTACTAAATTAAATAGGGTTGATGACACGGAAGGAGGAGTTTAATATGACTAAAGTAAAGACTAAAAAAGGACCAAAAATAATTCTTGCCGTTGCCTCACTCTTAGTCGTTACTATTCTTTCTTTAAGCATTGTACGCATTGTTAAAAATAATCCGCCCAAGCATAAAGATTATGCCATTTATCTCTATGGCGAAGAACATGGGGTCGCTAAAATCAATAAAAAAGAACTAGCGCTCTGGGATGACTTTTATCATAAGCAAGGTATGCGTCATCTTTTCATCGAATCAGCCTATTTTGATGCAGCAATTCTTAATTTATGGATGCAAGAAGAAGATGACACACGCTTTGAGTTTCTTTATGATGGTTGGGAAGGAACATTATCCCATAATAAAGAGACCCGTGACTTTTATTTTGCCTTTAAAGAAAGTTATCCAGAAACAATATTCCACGGCACTGATGTTGGCCATCAACATGAAAGAGCAGGACAGTATTACTTAGATTATCTTATTGATAACGGTTTAGAAAACACCGAAGCATACACTTTAACACTTGAATCAATCGCTCAAGGCGAAGAATTTACTAAAACTGGCGACTTAAAATATCGTGAAAGTAAGATGGTAAGTAACTTTATTCGTGAATTTGATGCTTTAGATAATGAAGTGATAATGGGGATATATGGTAGTGCACATATTAGTAAAGACTTTATTGCTTTCTTTTTAGGCATTGAACCAATGACAATTCAACTTAAAAAGCATTACGAACCGCAAAATATATTAATATACGCTAAAGAACTTACGCGCTTATAAAAAGGTAAAAGTGATAATTACATTAATTTTTAATGTCACTTGTTGAAACTAATATTCTTTTATTGTAAAATAACTTGCGTGTCCCGGTAGCTCAGTCGGATAGAGCAACAGCCTTCTAAGCTGTGGGTCGGGCGTTCGAGTCGCTCCCGGGACGCCATAAATTAATGAAGAAGAGTTAGTGTTTACCCCCTAGACACTGACTCTTTTTTATTTTTACAGGCAATTTATTACCATAAAATAATGATAATTTTTAAAAGTAAAATATTTCTTTAAAAAAGTGTTGTCGCACTAACTTAACTTTGTTATAATAAAAATGTGGGAACGCTACCACAATTATAGGAGCGAATAAAATATGAAACAATTTAGAAAATCAATTTTGACTTTAGCAAGTCTTTTTGTGTTAGCAAGTATGTTAACATCGTGTGGTGGAGAAAGTTCAGAAAGTATTGACCCTTTAAATCCAGGCACTAAGGTAATTCAAGTATGGGTGCACAAAAATGAGACGGAAGATGAAGGGAAAATTTATAAACAAATCCAAACGAACTTTAATAATGCAGGCATTAAATCACCAAATGGACAAACTCTTAAGATGTCAATGACATTCTGGGGCACAACATTAGAATCAAAAATTGATGCTTCACTCTTAACGGGTGGGTTACCCGATATTGTTGCCGTTGACTCAAGTGATGTTGCAGCAAAAGTTTATAATAACGTTATTGTTCCTTTTGGTGAGCATATAACTGAAGAAGTAAAGGATTCATATGTTGATTCAGTTATTGGTCAAGGTACAATTGATGATAAGTTATATTTTTTAAGTGCCATGGAAGCACCTGGTGGGCTTTATTATAATAAGAAAATGTTGCGTGAAGTTGGTTATACTGACGAACAATTTGGTAATTTAGATAGTCCATGGTCATTTAAAGATGTTCATGACGCACAAAAAGTATTAAAAGCAGCGGGTAAACCATATCAAATTGCCTTAAATGTAGGTTTTGGTACAGATGGGCATATGTATTTATATTCACCACTCGTTTATACTGCTGGTGCAACATTTGGTACGGAGAATAATGTAGCAGCCGCCTTGACGACACCTCAAGCAGTGGCAGGTATTGCACAACTTGAGCGCTTTTATTTAAAAGAAGGCTTAACTAGTAATGAATCCTGGGTGTATAGTGGGACAAGTGATAGCGCATTTGCCTCTGAACAAGTACCATTCCAAATTCATGGACCGTGGGATGCAAGACGTATTGCTAAAGCTGATTCAAATCTTAAAAATGAATATGGAATTATGCCTTTCCCTGTTTATGAAAATAAATCTGGAGTTAAATCTAATATTTTAGCCTCACCAAATGGTTCATTTGGATTTGGTATTACGAAAGATAGTCGTGATGTAGGAGCGGCAGCTGTTGCCCTTACATATTTAACAGGCGAAGTCGCAAGCGAAATGATGTTTAATGCTATTGGCACATTCCCGACACATAAAAGTTTATTAAATGAAATGGATGTATTTAAAAGTGGTCCGGAAAAAGAGTTAGCGGATTTTCTAAAGGTTAATACATTTACAAGACCAAAAATGGTCAAATATCCAATGCTTAAAGATGCTTATGGAGAAGTGCTTGATTATATTAAAAATATCAACACCTTAGGCGCATCATATGATTTAGCTAAACATATACAAGATCAAATGTCCCGTGTTGACCGTGCGGCCATGTAGGTGATTAATGAAGATAGATAATATTGTTACAAAAAGAAGGAGAGGTTACTTCCGAATTGGGAGTAATGAATATAATATCCGTGAAAGTTTAACAGGTATTGGTTTTATGCTACCTGTAACAATATTAGCGCTTGTTTTTGTCATAATTCCTATCTTTGTTTCAATATTCTTCGGTTTCACTAATGCTAATATGGGTCGACTAAATAACATCCAGTTTATTGGGCTTAAAAACTTTATTGATGTCTTTAGTGATTCGTATATTTGGCCAGCCTTAAAAAACACTCTATATTTTGTTGTTGTTGTCGTCCCATTGCAATTTGGTTTAGCACTTTGTTTAGCGCTTTTAGTTAATAAAATTAAAGTGATGAACGGTCTATTACGGTGGGCATTTTTTGCCCCTGTCATGCTTAGTCTAGCTGTTACTTCATTTTTATGGCTAAACTTGCTTAATCCACAAGAAGGACTAATCAATGCTATTTTAGGATTTTTCGGCTTAGGACCTTCGCTATTCCTTCAGGATACGAAATTAGCAATGCCACTTATTATTATCATCTCAGCTTGGCAAGGTGCAGGTTATCAAATGTTAATTCTTCTTAGCGGTCTCAAAAATATTCCTAAAGATTTATATGAAGCTGCTAGTATTGATAGAGCTGGTAAATTACAACAATTTTTCCATGTAACTTTACCTTCGCTCAAACCGACGATTGTTTTTGTACTTATTACAATGATTATCGGTGCGTTCCGTATTATGGTTCAACCAATGATTATGACAAATGGCGGGCCACTTAATGCGACTCTAACGATGTCTTTATATATTTATCGGACAGGCGTTACATATAAAAATGTTGGTTATTCATCCGCAATTGCCCTTTTATATACATTTGTAATAGCTACTGTATCACTAACTTTACGCAAAGTATTAGGAGGAGATAATGAAGCATAATCTTACACTTGAGGCAAAGTATGGCTCGATTGCTAAGCTTACACCTGATAAACCTAAGGTAAGAATTAGCAAAGTAATTAAAACAATCGTAGTTGTTATTTTATGTACACTTTTAGCAGTTATCTTTTTCTTCCCTGTATTGTGGATGGTTAGTAATTCATTTAAAGATCATGATACTGTTTATGCTCAAATGACATCAATTCGGACATTCTTTCCACCATCGCTTAATATTGGAGAATGGTTTGTGTCATATATAAAACTGTTTCAAAGTTTTGAAAATTTTGGTCAAAGTGTACTTAATTCATTAATTTACGCTAGTGTGACGATTGTTGCTGTCTTAGTCATTAATTCTATTGCTGGCTATGCTCTTGCTCGTTTTCATTTTCCGGGTAATAAGGCATTAACGACAATAATTCTGCTACTTATGATTATTCCAATTGAAACAAGTGTTGTTCCGACCTACTTAATTCTTTATTATTTAGGTTTACTTAAAGAGCCATTTAATGTAATTGGTTATTTAATTCCCGGTTTTGCATCACTATTTTATACTTATATGTTCCGTCAATATTTTTTAGGGATGCCACGTGAAATAGAAGAAGCAGCGCGGATTGATGGCTGTTCACGGATTGGTGTATTCTTCCGTATGATTGTGCCGCTAGCAAAACCAATTTTTGCAACTGTTGCTATTTTTACTTTTATGGGTTCATGGAATGAATATATTTTTGCACAATTAATGTTTCCAAATCCTGCTCAACAACCTTTACAAGTTTTCTTACAACTAGTGAATAATCGTAATCCACAAGACATCGGGATGGTAATGGCCTCTTTAACCTTATCAACAATCCCGATTGCGCTTGTTTATATTTTTGCACAACGATATATCGTGGAAGGAGTAGCTTTTACCGGCTTAAAATAATTATGAAAAGATTAAAAATTACATTATTTATATTGATAGTTACTTTGCTCAGTGGTTGTACCACTACGAGTGAGAGTTTAAGTGAGACTAGTGATTCATTTAATCGTGGATTAATGGTCCACCTTAATTTTGAAGAAAATAACGAGTCAATGGTCTATGATTCAATGAAAATATTACCAAATAAAGAAGTTTTTTATCATATGCATCATAGTAATACAGCACCGCGTAAAGAAGTTCAGTTTAAAGAAGGTGTTAGTGGTAGTGCAATGGTGTTTGATGGTTATTCTACTTATGTTGCTTATAATTCCACTGATTTAATGGTTAGTGGTTCGGAGTTTTCAATTTCTGCGTGGATTGCGCCACGCGCCTATAATTATAGTAATCAATATGCCAAAGATGATCGCTTACAAGCAATTGCGTCGCAATATTATAAAGATGATAGTTTAGCGATGGGGTTTACTCTCGGTTACAAACGTGAAGGTAAATATTCATTTGGTGTTGGCACAAATAATGGATGGTATCAATTATGGGATGAAGGAACACCACTTAAGCAATATGCCTGGAATAATATTTTAGCGGTTTTTAACGGCAATGAAGGTTTCATTAGTTTATATTTAAATGGTCGCATTGTTAATCGTATGAATATCCCTGTTGGAACATATATTGAACCATGTGACGAACAATTAACAATTGGTAAAAATACAATTACTTCCTCCTCAGGAGATTGTTTAACTGGCGTTGTTTCTGGATTAATGGATGACTTACGAATGTTTAATGTTGCTGTTGATTATCGTGATTATAAGGACTATTTTGATTCACTACTCGTGGACGGAAGAATTAAAGAAGTAGCGTTTAATGATGTATGGATTCAAAATACATTAACCGAAGATAGTTATAAACCACAATATCATGGTGGGCCTTATGAACATTGGATGAACGAACCGCATGCTCCGTTTTTTTACAAAGGATTATATCACCTCTTTTTCCAATTTAACGCCAATGGGCCGTATTTCAATGATGCCCAAGGAATAACATGGGGCCACTTAACTTCACCTGATATGGTCACATGGACGCCACGTAAAGAAGTGATTGTACCAACAGCAGGTAGTGTCCATCCTGACGGGATTTGGTCGGGTGGAGCGACACTTGATCATGAAGGGAATCCTGTTATTTTCTTTACGGCAGGAGATTATGAACATCCAGGGATTATCTCTAACCAAAATGTTGGCATTGCTTACCCAAAAGATTTAAATGACCCGTATTTAACTGAATGGGTAACAGGTGATAGACTCGCTATTACCCAATACTTTGGTCAAGGTCGTGCTGGTGAATTTCGTGATGCCCACCTTCACCGCGAAGGAGATGATTATTTCTTAATCATTGGTAGTGGAGACGAGAATTCAGGCCGTGGCACAGCCTTGATTTATCAAACAAATATTCATAAACCAAATTACTTTACGAACTGGGAATATAAAGGACATATTTTTGATTACGCAAATAATGACGCAAAATATGGAGCAGTGTGGGAATTACCAGTATTATTACCATTAAATGACAAAAATGGTAAACCAACGAATAAATACATGTTAGCTATTTCCCCAGCACCAGCGACTACTGCCGATAATAATATTATTTATTGGGTCGGGAGTTTTAATAAATCTACAGCTCGTTTCATCGCTGATCACGAACATCCACGAAGAATGGACTATGGTCGTAATGTTTTTACTGGTCCAAGTGGCTTTCTTGATCCAGTTAGTGGAGAAGCCATGATGTTTTCCATTTTACAATCGCAACGACATGCCGTTGACCTAGCCAAAAGTGGTTGGGCGCATAATGTTGGCTTAACTAGAGCACTTTATTATGACACTGCTTTAAATGATTTAGGTATTAGGATTATCGACAATGTGATTGATAATTTATCCACTGGTGTCGTCGTCGATGCTCTTAATAAGAGTGTTACAGATATAAATAACTCGCTCATTAACTTTAAGCGTGATATGTATGCTTTAACACTTGAAATAAAAGATTTGACAAATCGCTTTGAACTACGTGTCAGAACGAGTGCTGATGGTAGTGAATATACTGCAATTTATCTTGATCCTATTAGCCGTTTAGCAGGAGTTAACACTGGCTTAAACTTAAATAACACATGGTTAACAAATGGGGACTTCAATGGTCATTTTAGTGATTTAACGAATGTAAAACTAACATTATATGTTGACCGTTCACAAATTGAATTTGTTATTAATGATGAAAAGACGATTAGCGCAAGATCTTTCCCTAAGGACTTAACAGCTAATGGTATTAGTTTACATTTAGCGGGAGGAGGTAGCATTGAACACCTTGTAGTGTATGGCATGCGATCAATCTATGAATAAATTTAAGAAATTCACATTTTTAGCTTTACTTTCTACCATTGTTAGTAGTTGCGGAAATACTTCTGCCTTAAGTGAAGAAAAACCAAAATTAAGCAATCCTGGTTTTGAGACAGGTGACTTAACTGGATGGAATGCTGAAGGTGCTGCTTTTAGTGATGTATCGGTGCAAATTGCTGACTCTTCTGGTAAAAAGCATCGTGTTGATGGTCACTTTTATCTTGATAGTGGTGCGCTTGGTCGCTCTAAAACCGGAAACCTCCAAAGCGAAACATTCACCCTTGAAGGTAATGGTTTAATCGGTATACTTCTTGGTGGTGTTCGTGATTTAAATTTATGTTATGTATCGTTACATAATGCCGTAACTAATGAAGAACTAGCGCGTATTACTAATCAACACTTTAACACCGATGTACCCGTTCGTACTTTATATCGCCACACATTAAATGCTAGTAGCCACACTGGTAAAGAAGTGTATTTAAACATTGTTGATAATGATAATAGCGATAATGAAGGTAGTTATATTTTAGTCGATGACATTGTTCTTAATTTTAAAGGCAGTAACGATATAGGTACACTTATTCAAGACGCTAGAGATTATACTGCAAAATATAAAAATGATGTCAAAGATACTTATCGCCATAAATATCATCTAATGCCAACAGTTGGTTGGATGAATGATCCAAACGGACTCGTTTTTCATGATGGTTTATATCATCTTTTCTATCAACATTATCCATATGCTGGTCATTGGGATTCAATGCATTGGGGTCACGCTGTCAGCGAGGATTTGATTAAATGGAATGATGCTGAAGTTGCGCTTGCTCCAGATACATATGCTGATAAGTTAGGAGTGTTTTCTGGCGGAGCAATCAGTGCGAAAGATGGTAATTTACATTTAATGTACACAAGTGTTGGTGAAGGCGGGGTTCAGCAACAAGGAATTGCAACATCATTTGATGGTTATAATTTCAGTAAACGCAATGATAATCCAGTCATTGGTTCTGGGCAAAGAGCAGGGTCGCGCATAACTGATTTTCGTGATCCTTATGTTTATATGATTGGGAATACATATTACGCACTTATCGGTGGAAAACTTGAAGGTCCAGGCGGTCAATTAATTTTATATAAATCAAATGATTTACGTGCGTGGACAACTGTTGGTGTTACATATGCTTCAGCGTTAACCGGACCAGGAATGTTTGAATGTCCAAACATTATTAATATTGACGGACGTGATGTTATTCTTTCTTCGCCACAAGCGATCAGACACACAGCACAAGATACATATCAAAATATTCATTCAGTTACTTATCAAATAGGTGAAATTGATTACACGACAGGAAAATTTACGAATGATTATGGTCAGGATTACATGAAAGAACTTGATAAAGGATTTGACTTTTATGCAACGCAAGCAATTACCCATAATAACCAAAATATTATGGTTGCGTGGATGAATATGTGGTCCCGCAATTATCCAAGTGCAGTTGATGGATGGGTTGGGGCTGTAACTTTACCGCGTGATTTAACTTTAGTTGATGGACATTTATATCAAGCACCGCTTAAAGCAATCACTAATTATTACACTAATAAAGTAATGATTGAAGAAAAAACACTCTTAAATTCAAGTGAATCGCTACCATTTAATGGTAAAGTCTTGACCTTTAAAGCAAATATCGATGTTAATGAATTAGGAAATGGTAAAACTGGCTTTGAAGTGTTTAAAGGTACAAATGAAGCGACACGCATTTACTATGACGCTAGTCTTGGAATGGTGGTTTTTGACAGACGGAATAGTGGACTGCGCTTATCATCTGCTGATGATGATGGCGAACTTAATGTACGCTATGCACAAGTTAGTCCTGATGAAAACGGTATTATTACATTAGAACTATTTTTGGATGTTAGTAGTGTTGAAGTATTTATTAATGATGGGTTTTACACAATGAGCGGGGTTGTTTATCCGTCGATTGAGAGTGATGGTGTTGCTTTCTTTAGTGAAGAAGGGAAAGCGACACTAAAATCATTAATAAAACATGATATTGAGGTACAATAAGCATGAGTACAAGACCACTATTACATGTTAGTCCTAAAAATGGATGGATAAACGATCCCAACGGTTTCTCTTTTGCTTTTGGTAAATTTTATTTATTTGCTCAACACAATCCTTACGATACTAAATGGGGACCGATGCACTGGTTACAATTTGTATCTGATGATTTAGTTAATTTTAAAGAAGTAGGAATTGCGCTAAAGCCAAGTGAAAATTATGATCATGAATACGGGTGTTTTTCTGGTTCAGCACTAACTTTTAACGATAAACACATACTCTTTTATACTGGTGTTGCTGATGAAAAACAAACACAATGCTTAGCGGTATCTACCGATGGAAAACAATATCGGAAGAGTAAACTTAACCCAGTAATTAGTGAAAAAGATCTACCAAGGGACTATTTAATTAAAGATTTCCGCGACCCATTTGTCTTTAAAAAGGGAAATACTTATTATGTGCTAATTAGTGCTCGTAAGGTAAATAATGGTTCAAGTATCTTAATGTATAAGACTCTTGATTTTAAAACATTTACTTATGTCGGGGTAACGCTTTCAATTACAGGCGAACAAGAAATGATTGAATGTCCTGCTGTTTTCTTTGAAGGTGATAAGGCGATTTTACTTTATTCACATCAATTTAAAAAAGCAGTAAATAAATTTGAATATCAAAATGTCCATTCAACATTGTATGTCGTTGGTAATTTTAATTACGAAACTGGAGCTTTTATTAGTGAGTGTTGTCCGCGTGAAATTGACTATGGTTTTGATTTTTACGCACCCCAAACATTAACTATCAAGGGAAAACATTACTTAGTGGCCTGGCAAAATATGTGGGATCGTGATTACCCATCACGTAATGATGGTTATGTTGGTAATTTAACACTCGTGCGAGAAGTAAGTGTAAAAAATAATAATTTATATCAAAAATTCGTGTCAAGTTTGAGTAATTATTACACAAAAACACAAATTATTAGCGATGCTGAGTATACAGTGTTTACTATCCCAGTTGATAAAAAGTACGCTCATCGTTATCGCGTTGAATTTAGTCAAGTTAATGAAGCAATATTATTTTTTACAAATGATGAGAAAGTGAGCATAACACTTAATGCTGAAGCAAAAACAATAACATTTAAGCGTCCAGAAGTATTAAATAATGATGGTTCAGCGACAAAAACGCGCACAATTAAATTGGAAGAAGATATTAATAGATTGTCATTAGATATAGTTTTTGACCAAAGTGCAATGGATATTTTGATTAATAACGGTAAATACTCATTTAGTATGCTTTTTTACACTAATGCTAGTCCATGCTTAACAATAAAAACATTAACAAACGAGAAAATTATGCTTAAAAAACTAATTTATAATCAAATTGCACCAAAGGAGATAGCCAAATGAAAAAAAGAAAGTTTATAGTCTTAATTGCAGCGCTATTAGTAATCAGTGGCTGTAAAGATGGCAAAAGTAGCGAACAAAGTAGTGATGATTGGGTCGTTTATCCAACACAGATTACTAATGGCTCATTTGAAGAAGGAATTTTTGGATGGGAAGTAGGCGGCTTAGGTGGCTTTAATGAAGATGATATCACTAGTCTTGAAGTTCTACCCGATGGGCAGCCGAGCCTAAAAGTTGGTAATTCTTTTTACGCTGGTGGGACAAGTTCCTTACCTTCATTTACTGGAACGCTGACGAGTTTTAATTTTAAACTTGATGGTTTAGGATTAATTTCACTTAAAATTGGAGCAGCTAAAGATCCAACTAAGTGTTACATTGAATTCTTTAAGGTTCGTTCAGATGAACCGCTTGAATTTACTGTAAATAATGGAACAGAAAAAGTCACGAAATTAACGAATGCTGATTTTAATGGAACAACTATTACAAGTCAACTTATTCGTAATGTTGTTGATCTCTCTGAACATTTACTTGAACCAATCTACATAAAAGTTACAGATAATGACACTAAGAGTGATTATGCAGATTATTCATTTTGGAATTTAGATGATTTTAAAGTATTAAATACGGCGCAAGAAAAAAATGATGCTTTAGTTGAAAGAGCTGATCAATTGCTTCAGTTCGCTGAAGAAGATATCGATCAAGACCCACCGGTCGAAGTTTTGCGCAATGGTGGTTTTGAAACTGGCGACACTAGTTACTGGAAAGTTTTATCAGGCCGTGCCTTCAGTGGTTCAATTATTAGTAGCACTAGCGAATTTTATTGGGGTAACAGAGTTTATCATGGTGAAGGTAATTACTTGATGGATACATTTGCCGATGAAACATTAGTCGGAAAGATGCGTAGTGAAAAATTTAGTGTTATCGATAAAGGAGATAATAAATCTTTTGTTAGTTTTAAACTAGGTGGCGCTGCGCACACCGATGTGTATATTACATTAAATAAAGGTAAAACTGGTGAAGTAGTGGGAACTTATCGTAATATTGGATTCCGTGATCCTGGCATAGCTTTATCACTAGTTACTTATTATGTTGATGTTTCTGCACATATTGGCGAAGTTTTATACTTTACACTTGTCGATAATGCCGCAGGTGGACCGTTTGGTGCTTTAGTTGCTGATGATTTTAAAGTAAATTTAAGTGAAACAGATGTTAAAACAGGTATTAGCACTTTACGAACATGGGCGGAAAATCTTGATGATGTGGCCGCTAAAGCAGATTTTATTGATGTATATAATGGTGGCATTTCATTCCCAGTTAGTGGTAGTGCTCCAGTTATTACGCTTACAGAAAGTGGCTATGCCTATGAAACTACCTTAGGGGTGATGACAACATCACTTAATCGCTTCTTAAAAAACATTGTTGTTTTAGATGATTACACGGCAACTAGTGAACTAGTAAGAAATATTACAAGCGTTAAATATAACGGAACACCTGTTTCTAATCCTGATTTAGAAAATTTTGAATTGCAAAATGGTACTTATTTATTAAGTGTTAGTGTTAAAGATGCTTACGATAATGAAGCAACAGCGGAAATTAAGCTTACTGTTAAAGATGCCGTAACTTATAGTAAAAATATTACAAATGGTAACTTTGAAACTGGCGACTTAACTGGTTGGACAGTTGTAGACGGTAATGTTAATGTTGATAATGCGATTAGTGATGCAACAACCTATTGGATGGAAGAAATCCCCTTTAATAAAGAAGGCACATATTTCTTCAACGGTTGGGATGCATGTGGTAGTGAAGTCGCCGGATACGCTTTACGTTCGTCAACCTTTACTTTAGGTGGCAGTGGTCAAATTTCATTTAAAATGGGTGGCAGGTCAAGTAGACTTAAAGTGTATGACGAAAGTGGTGTAGAACTAGCCTCATACTATAACCATAAATTTAATAGCGATGGAGCACTTTTCCCACTTATTAAAAACGGCTCACGCTTAGCGACAATGACAACTTATGTAGCCGATTTAAGTGCTTATTTAGGCGCTAATCTCTATATTGAGATTGTTGATGAAGTAATCTCACAAGATTGGGCGGTAGCCTTCTTTGATGATATTAAAACATATTATGAAACGACGCTTGATTTCAGCGAATTAAGTGATGTCGTCATCCAAAATGGGGAAGAAGTCCATATTCCCTATGAAGCAGTTTTGAATAATTAATTAGAAAGGAGAAAGGAGACTAAATAATATGACAAAACGAAAATTTTTCTCGCTCGTTGGTACTTTACTCGTATCAACACTGATGTTTAGTGCCGTTAAAGGAACGAATTCGCGTAATGTTGTTAAAACGTATGCTGAACCAGTCGTGGACAAATACTTACCTTTTAACGCCACAAACTTTCCAACGATGACAAATGCTCCTGGTGACAAACCAACCGCTGATAGTTGGATTACCGGGCGCTATGGTACATTCTGGACCCATCGTTACTTTAATGCCCTCGACAATTTCTATGATGGCTTCCATCGTGAAGATTGGTCGGGCACAATTACATCACGGACTTGGACTCACAAAGGGGGTTATGTCACTTTTACCCTTGGTGGTAACGCTTTCGAAGGTGCTGAGCTACGAAACTATGTATCAATTATGGCTGGATCAAATGAAGTTGCGCGTGTCCATAATGATGCTTTTAGTGATCCACATAGAAGTTTAAACATGGTCCTTAAAGTCGTTAATGTTCCTGATGTTTATATTGACCAAGATTTACATCTTGTTATTGTTGATGGTAAAACTGGTGGCTTTGGCGCTGTTACATTTGGAGCTTTAAAGGTTAACCAAACCGCAACCGAAGTTGCGCGCAGTTTACAAACACATAAAGTAAGCTTAGCGAAAATTGACACTGATGTTGCTGATCATCATAAAAATAGTCTAGCAAGAACGGCAACATTAGATTACTACACGAGTACCGCATTATACGCACCTTTTGCAAGCACTGTATTAACTAGTGTTGATGAAAATTTTGAAGTTAATGATTTAACTAACTGGGGTTATGACATTGAATTTTCACAAATTTCTGGTGGAAACTCTGACCCATATTTAGGTGTTAATTTTACTGCCGGAATTAGTAGTGCTACAACTTTCTGGGGTGAAGAAGTACCGTTTAATAAAGAAGGTGTTAAGTTTTATAACGGATGGGATGGTGCACCTGCGGAAGAAGCCCGTTATCGTTTCCTTAGTGCACCGATGAAGGTAAGTGGAAGTGGAATTATGTCAGTGAAGATGGGTGGCCATAGTGCTGAACTACAAATTCTTGATCCTGACACATTAGCGATTAAGGCAACTTTCTTAAACCCAGCATTTAATGATGTGCCGGGTATTGATAAAATTGTTTCAAGTGGTACTAGATTAGCAACGATGACACGCATCGTAATTGACGTTAGTGCATATTTAAATGAAACCGTCATTATCGCTTTAGCCGACGCTAGAGTTGGTGGGGGCTGGGGTGTCGTCTTCTTTGATGAATTAGTAACATATTACGAAACAACACCACACTTTAAACTTGATTTACTTAGTCACGCTGGTGAAAATGGTGTGATTAAAGATATGTTCTTAGGCCCTGATGGCAGTGATATTAAAGCCGCCTATACATTCTTACAAAATTACTATGCAACTGTCCGTAGTGCTGATAGTGGTTTCTCACATTGTACACTTTTAGCAAGTCCTGCTACTGCAGTTCATACGATGATAAGTAATTATGATGCCTTGACGCCAAGTGTTAAAGCACTAGTCGACGCTAGCCAAGACTTTGATTTAGGCTTAACTGGTAGTTACGCAAATGAAGTGACTTTAAGCACGGTTGGTAATAGCATGGTTTATATTAAAGCTAATGTAGGTGCAAGTGGATCTGGACTACTCACTAATGAAGTTGTTAGTCCAAATTATATGATTTATATGTTACTCTTTGTGCTTGCCACAGGATTAGCGTATATTATTTATAAAAAGAAAGTTTATAAAACTAGATAATTAATTATGGCTAAAGTACAAGATGTCGCAGCACTTTCGGGGCTTAGTACCTCGACCGTCTCTCGTTATTTAAACAAAAATGGGTATGTATCCAAAAAAGCAGCAGCGAAGATTGAAAAAGCAATTGCTGAACTCGATTTTAGACCTAGTTTTCTGGGACGCAGTTTAAAATACAACCGCTCTTTCATCATCGCGATTTGTGTACCAATGGTATCACACCCATTCTTTGCCAAAATGATTCAGGCTGTTGAAAATGAAGCTTACCGCATGGGCTATAAACTTCTTGTAACTGATAGTGATAACAAACGTGAACGGGAGGAGGATTTCATTGAACTAGTCTTAAATAAGCGTGTAGACGGTATAATTTTCGTCACACATAATAAATATGAGACATTTGATGATTCTCTTCCCGTTGTAACAATTGACCGTTCATTTGGACCTAAAGTACCATGTGTGACAAGTGATAACTATGATGCAGTATACGCTGGACTTGCATATTTATATAATAAAGGTCGCCGTCATATTGGTTTTATAGGTGGACGTCCAAATGTACAGTCGGAAGTATTAGAAAGATATAAAGCTTATCAAGACTTTATTCGTGACAAAGGATTAGATGACTTAAGTTTCTATGTTGATTCACGCCACGGTGAAGAATTAGGCAACGCTTATAAATTCATTACTAAATATCAACATCTTGATGCCATCGTCACATCAAGTGATGCTTATGGCTTTGCTTGTTATCGTGCTTTAGGCTACGACAGCAGTGCTACACGAAAAGTCGATATTATTACGTATGACGGGATTATGAATGACTGGATTCAATATCCAACATTTACCGCAATTAAACAAAACATTGACGAGATGGCTAAAGCCGTTGTTGATGTTTTAATTAAACAAATGAATAAAGAACCAGTTAAAAGTAAATATATTGTTAAAACGGAATTCATTAAAGGAGAAACCGCTTAATGATTGCTGTAATTGGTGAAATACTTGTCGATATTTTTAAGGATGGAGAGGAAGAAACTGTCTTACCTGGTGGTGCTCCTTTTAATGTTGCTTGTAATATTGCTCATTTTGGTGGAGAAGTTGGATTCATAGGCAGTGTTGGCACTGATAAATATGGTGATATGCTTAAAATAATTGCCGAATCACGCCCGTTTAAATACGTATTTATTAAGCAGCATGAAAAGAAAGCGACAACACAAGCAATCGTAACATTAACAAATGGTGAACGCAACTTTAAATTTAAGCGTGATAATGCTGTAGATTATGTTTTTGATATTGAAGTATTAAAGCAAGTAACTTTTCCTGATAATACACTGCTGCATTTAGGTAGTTTAATGTTAAGTGAAAAAGTCGGGCAAGACTTCGCTTTTGATGTACTTAAGTTAGTAAAAGAATGCGGACTGAAATTATCTTTTGATTTAAATTTTCGCACAGATATTTTTGGCGAGATGCATAATTGGATTCCGTTATTTAGTAAAATCATCAATGAAGCGGCAATCGTTAAGTTTAGTGAAGAAGAGATTATTGCTTATACGAACGAAAAAGATGCTGAAAGTGCACTTAGGACATTTAAAAATGATAAACAAATTATTATTGTTAGTTTAGGTAACAATGGTTCTATGTTTAAGTATGATGGTCATATTATCAAAGTACCTACATTAAAAGTTGAACCAGTTGACACTACCGGCGCTGGTGATGCCTTTTATTCTTTTATTCTTTATGCGCTTAGCCGTAAAAAAAATTGGCAATTTACTCATGGTGAATTAATTAAAATTTTATATTTGGCTAATCAAGTTGGTGCGGCTTCCACTCTTAAAAAAGGAGCGATTGATGTCGTGCCAGACATTAATGAAATCAAGGCGTGGGGTTATCATGAATAAACGAACACTATACAACTTTTTTAATAAAGATAAAAACAGTGAACACGCTGCTAAATTACCAGCTAATCGGTGGAAAGCATATTTTGATATACTAAGCCATCGCTTTGGCACATTAGTTATTTTATCTTTATTGACAACAGTCTTTTTTATACCTTATATTAGTGTTAATTTTATTGCTGATTTATTTATAAACACACAAGGTATAGCAGTAGATGAAGAAGCGCTGAAAATTTTTCGTCTATTTGTCTTAAAAACATTATTAGCACTAATTAATATTCCGCTTCTAACATTAGGTTTTGTTGGTTTGGGTGGTACTTTTAATGTTATGCGAAAACTAGTATTTCAAGAACCGCATATTCATGTCACAAATGACTTTTGGCATGGGATACGATTGAATTTTAGAGAAAGTTTAATCAGCGGGTTGTTTTTTAGTATATATTTAGTA
>DBRT01000017.1:0-30552 GCA_002306335.1 Caryophanales bacterium UBA1361 | reverse complement strand
AAAAACAATTTATTGTTAGCGCTAGTGTTAATTCCACAAAATGTTGTATTTATAATAATCGCGGCGTTTCCACTAATAGTAATTTACCTTGTCCCGTTTGTTTTAGTACAACTAATAGCGGTAGCCATTTCTATGTTATATGGTTTTAGTCATTTGGTATTAACATTTACGCTATATAGTTATAGTGTTTTTGATAAGTATATAAATAAAAATTATGAGCCTGACATCGTTGGTGTAGGACTTAATAACCAGGAGGATTAAATTATGGCAAAATTAAAACTTGAAAGATTATATAAAGTTTACGATGGTCGTGTTAAAGCTGTAAATGATTTAAGTTTAGAAATTAATCATCAAGACTTTATTGTTTTCGTAGGACCTTCAGGATGTGGAAAAAGTACGACTTTACGGATGATAGCAGGCCTAGAAGAAATAACATCTGGTAAGTTATATATTGATGATGTACTCGTTAATGAAATGCCACCTAAAGATAGAGATATTGCGATGGTTTTTCAAAGTTATGCACTTTATCCACATAAAACAGTATATGAAAATATGGCATTTGGTCTGCGAATGGCTGGATTAAAAGACAATGAAATCAAGGAGCGAATATATAAAGCTAGTGACATATTAGAATTAACACCATATTTAACCCGTAAGCCAAAAGCACTTTCAGGTGGTCAAAAACAACGGGTAGCGTTAGGTCGTTCAATTGTGCGTGAGCCAAAAGTGTTTCTTTTAGATGAACCGCTTAGTAACTTAGACGCTAAATTGCGAGTGCAAATGCGTAGTGAAATTACTAAATTACATCGTAGACTTGGGACAACCTTTATTTATGTTACGCATGATCAAGTTGAAGCAATGACAATGGGTAATCGAATTGTTGTAATAAAAGATGGTTATATGCAACAAATTGATTCACCAACGAATCTTTATGATCATCCTGATAACGTATTTGTCGCTACATTCTTAGGTACACCGCAGATGAATATTTATAATGGTGTATTAAAAAAGATAAATGATAATTACTATTTAGTGTTTAAAGATAATGATGATATTAAGGTTAATCTTTCTACGCTTATTGTTAAAAAAATAATTAGTGAAAAATATATTGGTAAAGAAGTAATATTTGGCATTAGACCAGAAGATGTTACTGAAACAAATACGCAAGATGCTTTGCGCATGGTAGTGGAAATTATTGAGAAACGCGGTAGTGAATTAATTGTTTATGGTGTATTAGAGAATACTGATCTACCGGTAACTGCGAAATTAGATGGTAGACGTGTTATTGTAGAAGGTGATGTAATTAATGTTAAATTTGATGAAGAACGATTGCATCTATTTGACAAGGATAGTGAAAAGCGTATTGCAGAAGTTATTACTTATAACTATCTCCCTGCTACTTTTGAATCAGAGCATAAAAAAATTACACTATTAAGTAAAAAGTTAGAGTTAAACTCGAAAGATTTTGACTCAATACTTCCCGAATATAAAACTAAAAAGGCGATAATTGGCATTAAAATACCAACGGATGCTTTTAGTTTAGTGAGTGATGAAAACCACACTATTAAAGTAAAAGGAATAGTCAAGAGTGTTGAAGAAGATAAGGAAAGTACTTTAATCTTTTTTGAATATGCTAAAAATAAGCCTTACCTAAGCGCTAAACTTCCTGTTGGAAATTATAAGGTTGAAGATGTTATTGAATTATATTTAAACACAGATGTTATTGAATTATTTGATGAAACATTCAATGAAAAACTTACTGCCCTTCATCCAATAACAAGTAATATCACTAAATGTATTGTCAAGAATAAAAATGGTAAAAGTGTCGCTAAATTTGGTTCTTTCTCACTACAATTAGATGAGGAATACGAAGAAGGTGAATATATGTTAATGATTCCTTATGACAGCTTTGAAATAGTTCATGATCGTAAGGAAGAAGTTAAAGGCCGATTGATGAAATTTAAGTGTGTTAATGAAAGTAGTCAAGGAAATAGTACAATCTTATACGCTAATTTAAAAGAATTTCCAGATTATATAAGTATCAAAGCAGGTAAAGATGATACTTGCTTTACTAAGGGTAAATTAACATTCAATATTAAAAAAGTAATACTAACGAAATAAAAATTATGAAGCAATAATGCCACACTCACTCTTTTAAGCAGTTTTCTTAATGTTATAATAAAAGTATGAAAGATTTAGAAACATTAGTGAAAGAGTTTAAGACTATTATTGATAATAGTAATAATGTTGTCTTTTTTGGTGGCGCTGGTGTGAGTGTCCCTAGCGGTATTCCTGATTTTAGAAGTGCCGACGGAGTGTATAGTAAAGACACAAATACAATGTACTCAGCAGAAGAAATGGTATCACGCACGATGTATTACCGTAATACTCCTTTCTTTAACGACTTTTATTTTAAGTATCTTGTCTATCCCGATGCGCTTCCTAATCCGTGCCACACTTATTTAGCTAGACTTGAAAAAGAAGGTAAATTAAAAGCAGTAGTGACACAAAATATTGACGGTTTACATCAAGCCGCTGGTTCAAAAGTCGTTTATGAGCTTCACGGCAGTGTGCATCGTAATTATTGCACTTTATGCAAAGCATTTCATGATTTAGCGGCAACACTAAAAGAGCCGCGTGGTAAATGTAAAAAGTGCGGCGGTTATCTTAAACCTGATGTTGTGTTATTTGAAGAAGGACTAGATCAAAACACGATTACGCGTTCAATTGAAGCAATAGCAAAAGCTGATACTTTAATCATCGGTGGCACTAGTTTAGTCGTGCAACCCGCTGCGAGTTTTATTAATTTCTTTCGGGGTAAAAACATCGTTGTTGTCAATAAAACAAGTATTAGATTACCAATGTACTTAAGCACTAATATACTTTTTATTGAAGCTGATATTGGTAAGACCTTTGAATTACTAAACAAGTTATAAAAAGCAATCGTATAATCGTGCTATTATATTAAGCAAGAGAAAGAATCATAAATGTTAAACAAAGTTATTAATGATATTGCTTCCCTCGTTGAAGTAAGTTACGACAAAAGCACCACTATTGCCTTAGTGTTATTTATTGGTGTAATGGGTTTAACGATTATTACACTTTACTATTTCCTAACAAAGAACAATAAAAAGAAGAAGTAACACTTCTTTTATCAATTTATTAATAATTCATTATTAATTCGCTCCTTGCAAAGTTTTATTATTTTGTCTAATATGTATACTAGATATATATGTGCGTAATATCCTAAAAAAATAATAAGGAAGAAATAATATGCGCAAAATAATTAAAAAGGCATTAGGACCATTAGCCATTTTTGCAATGGCTCTAGGTGTCGGTCTTAGTGTGGCAAAAGAAAAGACACCTGTAGGGGTGAAAGCTGCTCCAGTTTACACCATTACTGAGGACTTTGAAACGCAAACAGCTTTAACGGCATCATATGCGGATGGAAATTTTGTTGGGGCAGGTGGAATTACTTTCTACTATGGGCATTCGCGAGATCAGGAAAAATATCCTATTGATGGGAAGGGAATTATGTTACGACGAGCAAGTGATTCTTACCTAGAATTCCAATTAGAAAAAGGACTCTCTGGTCTTAAATTCAAATATAGAAAAGGATTTACTGGTTCAGGCGCTCGCCAATTAGAATTGCTTGTTAATAATACACAGGTTTCTCTTACTGCAGAGTTTGGTGCTGCTTCAGGTGCTCTTGCAACTATTTTTGATTTTGTCTATGAACCAGATGTATCACACTCTGGTCTAATTAATGTGAAAATTAAAGTTCCTGGTACCGCAGATTCAAACAGACAAGTTATACTTGATAATATTCAAATTGCAGAGAATTCTGCATCTACAGATGTTATTACAGCATTAAGCGTAACACCAACATCAAAAACATATTATACAACTGATACCTTACAAGAAACTGATTTTGCAGTGAATCTTACTAAAAATGGTGCTACTGCCCCAGGAAGTAGTGCTAATTATGACTATTTTGTAAAAATTGGTACTGGTACAGGCACGACTTTTGTTGGTGAATATATTTCTTGGGGAGTTACTCAACCGTTAACAACCCATACAAACATTCAGTTTAAAGCTTGCTTACCACAAACTGCTGGAAATACAGACTTTATTATCGTAGATATACCAATTACAGTTTCTGTACCAACACTATCTTCAATTGCGATTACTGGTAACATGACCAAAACATCTTATTTTGTTGGTGGTGTTTGGAATCCCGCTGGTTTAACTGTTACTGCTACATATACAAACTCAGCTGTTGTTGATGTTACAAATGAAGTAGTTTGGACCTATAATCCAGCAACCCCAAACAGCACAACTATTACTAGTGTTGCTGTTACTGCGACATATAATACTATGACAGCAGTACATAACGAAAATGTCACTGTCACAGAAAGACCAGTTAGCGTAGTAATTAGCGAAGTTTACGGTGGGGGCGGTAATAAGGGAGCCACCTATGTCTATGACTATGTAGAACTTTATAACTTAACAAATGCTGATATTGATTTATCCACTTATTCTTTATGGTATGGATCATCTACTGGAGGCACCTTAGGTCAAAGAACTCCATTATCTGGTACTATCCTAGCAAACGGATATTTCTTAATTAAATTTAAAACTTATGATGCCACTGTTGGCGCAGTTAGTAAAGTCCTTGAAGATATTGATGCTTCCGTTACTGGTTTTAATATTGCTGGTAGCAATTTCAAAGTTGCGATATCAAATTCTGAAACTGCTCCAACAGGTGCTGATGATACAAGTGTTGTAGACTTTGTAGGTGCCGGAACCGCTAATGATTATGAAGGAAGTGGTACAGCACCGGCTCCAAATGCAACAACATCAATTTCACGTAAGTTAACAGCGGCAGGTATACCGCAAGATACTAATGATAATGCTGCGGACTTTGAACTTACTACGGGTGGCTTTAGTCCAATGAATAGTGCGCTTGGTGTTGCTAACTTTATTATGGCAGAAAATACTGAAGGGCAATGTACTACGCGCTTTGCACTAGCAAAAGCACAATTGCTTAATTTAAGTGCAGCTCAACTTGAATACTTTAAAACTGGTGCTCAAGATGAAACCGCTACATTATTAACAGATGCACGTGCACGTTATGTTGCTTGGTCAGTTTACCTTGGCGAATCAAATATTTATGGTGCTGGCGGTGGTAGCCCCCGTATTGATATCAATACTGAAAAGGATAACACTATCTCTGTAGCGGTAGCGATTGGTGTTATTGGTCTAAGTGCCTTACTTGGCTTTTATTTCTTACAAAAGAAAAAGAAACTAGCCTAACCCTCTACTAACTAGAGTTTTAAGCCGAGACTTTGTGCTCGGCTTTTTATTATTACTATGAATGAGTACGAATGCAGAAATTAATATTTTTAATAAATTTACAGATAAAATGTAAAAATATATTGTATTTATAATTAGTAGATAAGAAAATATAAAGAACAATTACAAAAATATTGTAAAAGTGAAAAGAGCATGGTAATATTAAGACAGAAAGAGGGTAGTGATATGTTATTGGAATTTTCGATTAGTAACTTCATGTCTTTTGAAGAAAAAAATACATTAAGTATGATTCCAAGTATTCAAAGTAATCGTGGTACTTTTAATATTAGCGGAATTAATGTCTTAAAATTTGCGACAATTTATGGTGGTAATGCTTCAGGAAAGAGTAATTTAATTAAAGCACTATCAACACTAACTTACATTGTACGGCTTGGGTTAGATGAAAGACATCGGAAATTATATTGTCGTGTCCATGAAGATAATAAAGACAAACCAACTATTTTTAGTGTTACTTTTTACGCTAATGAGAAATTTTATAATTATTATTTTGAAGTCCTTTTAGCGGAACGAAAAGTGATTTTTGAATCGCTAAGTGAATTAAACCCTAAAACTGGTAACGGTAAAGAAATTTATACATACACCAAAGGGGAATTAGATTATAAAAAAGTATTTAATCTTAAAAATATTGATGAATTTAATAAAAATAGACTTAAAACTTATTTATTTGATAATAATATGACACAACATAAATTATTAATTACTGATTTAATTAGTAAAGAATGGGATGACAGTCAATTATCTTTTATCAAAGATGTTATTCATTGGTTTAGCCATATTAATATTAATATGGCTGATTTTCCCATTCATGATATGAAATATTTAGAAAAAGTTGATGAACGAAATAAAGTAGAAGATATTTTAAGAGAACTAAATACTGGTGTGTCAAAAATCGATTTTACCAAAATTAGTGAAGATGAATTTGCTTCGCGAACTAATCCTCATTTTGCAAAAGCAATCATTAAGGATGTTAAGGAGCGATATAGTGAAATTGTGAAGAGCGGTAAAAAGAATATTCGCGAATTTACTTTGCGAGGTGATTCATATTATCGGTTTTTATTTAAACCACAAGAAGAAAATATTGACATTTTAGAACTAAGTTTAAAACATGAAAACTGCGACACTAAATTTGATTTCGGTGATGAAAGTGATGGTACACAAAGACTTTTTGACTTGCTCGATATTGTATTTACTTCACAACCTAACAGTGTGTATGTCGTGGATGAACTTGAACGAAGTTTACATCCAGTTTTAACTTATAAATTAATTGAAATCTTAAAAGAAGAACTACAAAAGAAAAATATTCAACTAATTTTCACGACCCATGAAACTCATATCATGGATTTAAAATTATTTAGAAAAGATGAAATTTGGTTTATGGAACGTGATAATAAAGGGTTATCGCGCTTGTATTCATTAGATATTTTCAAAATTAGAAATGAAAAAATAATTAAAGACGGTTATATTAATGGTTTATATGGGGGGATCCCCTTATTTAAGAAATTAGAGGAGTAAAAGATGCCGCCTATTCTTAAAGCTTTTAATTTTAAAAATAGATATAGCACTAAAAGAGTAGGCACAGTTGATACTTTTAAAACATTTCATATTTTATGTGAGTGAACAGTAACTGAACCAAAGTATTTTAAAGCGATTCGCAATTGCAACTTTTTAAATGTGCGCAATAATATTGAGGTCGAAATTTTAAAACGAACAGAGAGTGATAAAGGACGCACTCAATTAAGCGAGTTATTTAAGTTAATGAAGCAATATATTGATGATAATAAGTTAACGGATGACGATATACCTGTTTTAGTCGTTGATTTTGATGCGCACAAAGATAATCCAAACTTTATCGATGAAATTAAAGCAATTGAAGCATATGGTATTAAGGTATTTGGTAATTCACCATGCTTCGAATTATGGCTGATTTTACATATTGAAAATGCTTTAAATACCTATATCTTACCGAACAAAACTGCTATCTATCATAATGATAAAATAAGTAATCTTCATACTTTCACTGGTAGTTTAGCAAGTAAAATATTGGGATTTAACACCAAATATTAAATTAAGCCCGAAATTCTAAGCGGAATATATCACGCTATCGATCAAAGCACAGAATTAGAGAACGATCTTTATAAATTAAATAAAGATATTGGCACTAATTTGCAGTTTCTAATTAAAGAAATATTACGTGATGAACGTTTTACTAATGATAATAATTAGAAAGATTTTTATATAATTTACATAATAATTAATGAAATTTACTATAATATAGTAAGTGGAGGTAAGAGTAACTTATGATTAAAAGAAGACCTGAATTTGATCCGTTTCGTGATAAAAAAGTATTTCGTTGTAAGTTTTGTAACTTCCCAATTACTAACCCTGGACTTTATCCTGGGAAGAAGATCATGATTAATCGCTATTGTCCAGCGTGTCATAGCAATAACACTTTTGCGCTTTTAAATAAACAAGATCAAACATTTTTACGGATGGGTTTCTTTAGTAACCCGCTTTATCCAATTAGCCCACATCACTTAAAAGGCGTGCCACTGAAGTTTAGTTTAATCGTGTTCCCCTTAAGTGTGTTCTTTAACTTTGTCGCGAATATTGTGTATATGCCGTTTGGCTTAATTTATAACAATATTCAAATTAAGAAGGCACTGAAAGAGTTTTACGCTTCTTATAAAGACCAAGACACTAATTTAATCTTAATTGATATGTTAGAGAAGAAAGCTGGTCCAAAGAATCAGTACGCTAGTTATAAGACAGGTATAGCGTACTTAGAAGGCATTCATGTTCCTTATGACTTAGAAAAGGCGGAATCTTACTTTAAAATAGCAAAAGAAGAACATGAAGGCGGCTTAGTTAAACTTGCAGAAACACTGATTCGCAGTGAAAACCCAAATTACGACAAAGCTTTTACGATTCTTAATTTAGTAAAAGATAATCCGCTAGCGAGTTATTATCTTGCTTATCTTTATTTTTATGGCTACGGTGTAACGCCTAGCCTCCGTATTGCGACAATTTACGCTGGTACTGCGCGCACGCATAATATTAAAGATTATTACGACATTTATCCAAAAATCTTACAAATCTAAAATAAAATAACATACATTCTATGTTTGCTTTACTAATTGTAAAGACTTTTTTACAAATTTAACACTCCTCATTACTTTGGTGAGTAAGTAGTCTTATGCTATAATGCGTTTGTAGCAAAAAAGCTTATCTAGTGGGGAGAAGGAGTAAAAGAGTATGGAAAAATTAGTGTTTGAAACAATTGAAAGTTTATTAGAAATTAAAAAGTTACGGATTGAAGAACGTGGTCCAGTATTAAGTAGATTAACGGATGATGAAATCGTCTTATTAATCGACAACTTAGTGGATGCCTTACAAAGTGAATACTTAGTGCAATAATAAGTATTCATTTTTTTAGTGAAGCACGGTATATGGCCGTGTTTTTTTATTCTTTAAGCGCTAGAATGCTATCAATAATCTCGCTATTTTCTAACTCTTTAGGATAAACAAGGTAAATTCCCCGTTCTAAGTGGAAGTCGCGTAAATCGATTTGTTTAAGTGTACCAACTTGCATATTTATTTCACAAATTGCTTTACTCATTACACTTAAGCCGTGACCGGCAATAATAAGTTGCTTAATCATTGCCGTATTATCGATTTCTAAAATAACATCAAAGTTATTAATATTATCGAAGTGGTTACTTAAATACTTTTCAAACGCTAGGCGTGTATTAGCTTTTTCGTGACGAAGAATAAACTTTTCTTTTTTTAATTCTTCAATACTTACATTTTTCTTATCAGCGAGCCGATGATCTTTAGGTCCAATAATAATTAACTCATCACGGAAGAGCAGTTCAATATTAAATTCATCAGTCTGTGATGTGCCGTCGATTATCGCAAAATCTAATTCATTTAAGCGCATTCTCTCTAAAATATTTTCGGCGATATCCGTATGAAAATTAAAGCGTAAATTTGGATACTTATCTTTAAATACTTCCATAATTTCAGGGATGAAGTAGCCCCCTGCTGTTAAAGTGATGCCAATATCAAGTTTTTTAGGTTGACCTTTTTGCTTTTTAATTTCTTTTTGAATATTACGTTCAAGCGCAATAAGCTTTTTAGCACTATCGACAAGGCTTTTCCCTTCATAAGTTAAAGTAAGATTACGGCCATTACGGCGAAATATCTCGATGCCATAACGACTTTCAAGTGCTTTAATGTGCTGCGTTACTGCGGGTTGTGAAAGATTACAGAGCTCGGCGGTCTGTGTATAGTTTTTTACTTTTGCTAAGATTATAAGTGTTTTTAATTTATCATCAATCATCGTAAATTTACCTCTGTTTCTAATTATAAGTTTTTCTTATATAATTATAACAAATTATAAGTTGTTATATTAGTAATAAGTGTGTATAATCATAGTACAACACTATATAAGGAGGCAAGTTATGGTCCCGTTTTTACTTTCAAGTCCGTTTAAAGACACAAGTGTACCAACAGTACTGATGGCTTTAAGCATTATGTTACTTGTTGGCTTTCTTTTAACGCGGCTTACAAAACCCCTAAAGTTACCAAACGTGACGGCTTATATTTTTGCTGGTATTATTCTTGGACCACTTGCGCAACTTATTTTAGGTGGTAAACCCTTATTCCCCGATGAACTCCGTAAAGGAATGGAGTTTATTACTGACCTTGCTTTAGCGTTTATTGCTTTTGGTGTTGTGCGTTACTTTAAATTCGACATATTAAAGAAAAGCGGACCAAAAATTCTCATAATTACATTATTTGAGAGCTTAATGGCTGTTGCTTTTAGCTTTGGAGCGATGATGCTGATGAACTTAATTCCCGGAGTTAAAATGGACTGGGAATTAGCGATTTTACTCGCAGCGATTGCTAGCGCTACAGCACCTGCTTCCACGATGATGACAATTAGACAAACAGGCGCTAAAGGGGACTTTGTTAATACAATCTTACAAGTAGTGTCGCTTGATAACGCCATTGCTTTAATTCTTTTTAGTGTGGCGATGGCAATTATTACTGGTAAAGAAAGTGGGGGCATTAACTTTATGCAACTTGCTAAACCTATTCTTTTAAACCTCGCTTTAATTGTCGCTGGGTACTTAATGGGTTTACTTTTATATTGGGTAACACCGCCAAAAAGAACGAAAGACAACCGGCTTATTATCGCTGTTGCCTTTATGCTTGGCTTTAGCGGGGTCGCTTCACTCTTAGACATCAGCCCACTTTTAGGCGTTATGGCAATGGGGATGGCTTACACTAATATTGCACCAGACGAATCACTTTTCCGGCAGATTGATGCCTTTTCACCACCGATTCTGACGATTTTCTTCGTATTAAGTGGGATGCGGTTACAATTACATATGCTTGCTAGTATCGGTGTTGTAGGTGTTGTTTACTTTATCGTCCGTATTATTGGTAAGTATACAGGTGCGACGCTTGGTAGTATCGTGGCGCGTAGCACCGAGAATAATAAGAAGTACTTAGGTCTTGCTTTAATCCCGCAAGCGGGCGTTAGTTTAGGGCTCGCCGCGCTTGGTTCACGGATTTTAATGGGATATGGACATAATGATTACGCTGATATGTTGACGACTATTATCGTGGCCGCCGGTGTGCTTTATGAAATCTTTGGACCACCAGCAGCGAAGTACTCACTCTCAATTACGAAGTCTTATACGACCGAAAAGACGGTCGAAATGATTGGACCAAAACCAAGCGAAATCCCTGTTTCGGCTGAACCTAAAGAAGTACCAGTCGAAGAAAGTATCGCCGAAATTAAAGCGGAAACAAAATAATTATATTTAATAACTTAATAGCATATACTATGCTAATATAACCTTATTATGATGGATAAATTAATTGACTATTTTGAACGCGGTGAAATTGATAAAGTTATCGCGCTAAGTAAAGGGAGTAAAGATCCTGAAATCCAGTTCTTTTATTTAGCAGCGCTCCGTTATTTAGGGGAGTACCAAATTGCTCTATCATTTATCAGTGAAAATCAAATGCAATTATACACAAATAATGCTCCGCAACTTATTGATTGGCATATTGATATATTGCTTGAATTAGATGATTTAGATCAAGCTTTAAATACACTTAAAATCTATGAAACTTTCCCATACTTCAGCCTAGAAACAAATGAACTTATCGCTAAATTAGGCGATAAAGTTCAACAAAAACGTAAAGAAAAGAACAGGCAACATAAATTTGACCTTTTTGAATTAGAACGAAGACTATTGTGCCGTAATGTTGAACTTGCTTTTAGTGCGGTTAGTTATATGGTAAGTAACTTTCATGAAGCTTATATTGCCCTATTTAAAAGAGCGCTGCTTGATGCACCAATTAACAATGTTAAATCAATAATAATTTTTGCCTTAAAAGAATTAAAACATAATGAAACTGTGCAAGTGAATAAGTTTGGGAAATTAATTAAAGTATACCCCGCAACAGCGCCTGATCCTTTTAAAACGAAAGGCGGGGCTAAATTAATTAAAAAAATGCAAGAAGTAGCGGCGCTTGATGACTATAATCAATTTAGTGAAGTCGCTGATTCTTTAATTACAGGTCATGCGATGTATATTTACCCGCTTACTTACGAAGTAAAAGATGTTGACGGACTAGTGGACGCCTACCTTTATTACATTTATCGTGCGTTAGGGCGTGTTAATAATGTTAATGAATATATTGAAGAACACGGTCTAAACGCTGAAACACTATTTGCGATATTTACAAAGTATCAATTTACCTACTTTGATTAATCATGTCTTTTTATGATTTAACGAAATAAAATGATTAAATTGTCCTTAATCACGGAAATATTACATAAATAAGCCACTTTATTACTAAGATGAGCGATATTTTAGTATACTTACTAAGGTTATAAATGGAGGAATTTTTATATATGAAATTAAAAGTAACTAAACTTGAAACAAGTAAATACGAATTAGAAGTCGAAGTTAGTGAAGCTAAATGGAGTGCGGCACGTGAGAAAGCCTTTAAGAAATTAGCAAAAGACGTCACTGTCCAAGGCTTCCGTAAAGGTAAAGCACCAGAACACTTAGTGCGCGCTAAAATTGATCCCGTTAAAGAGTTAGATGAAGCAGTGCACAGTTTACTCGATGAAGCTTTCCAATTTGCGATTAAAGAAAGCGGACATTATCCAGTAATTCAACCTACTTACGACGTCGTTAAAGTAAGTGATACTGAACTTGTCCTTAAATTTATTATTGTTGCTGCACCAGTTGTTACACTTGGCCAATATGAAGGGCTTAAAATCGGTCGTGGTGAGGCTAATGTTGAAGACAGTGCCGTTGAAGTACGCCTTAACTCAATCTTAGAGCAAAATGCCGAACTTATCTTAAAAGAAGACGCTGCTGCTTTAGGTGACACTGTTGTGCTTGACTTTGAAGGGTTTGTCGATGGCGAAGCTTTTGAAGGTGGTAAAGCCACTAATCACGAATTAGAACTTGGCAGTGGTCAATTTATACCAGGTTTTGAAGATGCACTTGTCGGTGTAAAAGCAGGTGAAAGCCGTGATGTTAACGTTACTTTCCCCGAAAATTATCATGAACAACTCGCTGGTAAGAAAGCTGTCTTTAAAACAACAGTCCATGAAGTTAAAGAAAAACGTTTACCAGCGTTAACTGATGACTTTGCAGCCTCACTTAATATGCCAAATGTTACGGATGTTGCTAGTTTACGCGTCCACGTCTTATTTGAACTTACAAAACAAGCCGAAGCCGCTGAACGCAATGAATATGTTGAAAAAATCTTAGCGAAATTACGCGAAACATCAACCTTTGAACTTGCGAATGACATTATTGACCGTGAAGTCGAACATATGGATGAAAGACTTAAAAATCAAGTCACGCAACAAGGAATGGAATGGAAACAATATTTAGAATTAACAAAACAAACTGAAGAAGAAATTAAAGAACGCTTTGTGAGTGAAGCAACCGTTAACTTACAAAACTTCTTAGTGCTTAATGAAATTGCCAAAGCTAAAGAAATTGAAGTTACTGATGCGGAAGTCGATTTTGAAATTGCGATGATGGCGCAACAATATAACATGGAAGAAAAACGCATCCGTGAATTACTTGGCGATAACATCAACAATTTACGTAATGATGTCCGCCAAAAGAAAATTATTAATTTCTTATTAGAAAATAATGAATAATTATTAATTAGTTAAGTTTTACATAAAGAAAAGGAGAGGTTACATGACTAACAAAAATACAGCAAAACGCTATGAGTTACCGCTTATTATTACACGCAATCAAGTGTATTTTCCGTTTAATCAAAGTGATGACTTAGATGCGGGACGACCAGCGACTGTTGAAGCGATTAAATACGCTAATAATAGTGATGATAAGTTACTAATTGTAGCAACGCAAAAGGTTTTTACGGTTAATAACCCATCGATGAATGATATTTATGAAGTCGGCGTACTCGCACGACTAACAAAAGTGCGTGAAAGACCGCATCACATTACCGTACAACTTGAACCACTTGCCCGTGTTTTCATTAATGAACTTGATGAAAGTGGTCCCTTTATTATTGCTGACGCTACTGTTACTTTTCATGAGCCACTTGACCCTGACGCTAATCCTGAACGCTTAAAAAATGCTTTATTTGATTTCTTTAATGACAAATTAGAGTTAACAAGACGGTTACATATCGATTTAGATGCCTTAAAGGCTGCCGATATGAATTTAGAAGAACTTATTTACTTCTTAGCGAATAAAACACTTAATAGCACCGAACAAAGAATGGCTGTCCTTGCCGAAAATAGTCTAGAGCGACGCATTGATATTTTACTCAAGTTTCTTGAAGACGATGTCGCTAATGATGCTGTTGGAGCGATTACACAAATTGTGCGTAACCGCCCACAAAGCGGTGAAGGACTTGACGAAGTTGAACGCGACGGCTTACCGCTAGAAGACGATGAAGATGAAGATGAAGACGAAGAATTTGATACTGGCGAAGAAATTCTAGCGCAACTTAAAAAGCGCTACTTCCCCAAAAACTTCGTAACGCGCATTAAAAAAGAAGCGAAAAAGATGGGCCGCGTTGAACCAAGTGAACGCTCACGGATAATTGAATATTTAGATTGGTTAATGAAGTTACCTTATGACCAAGAAACAATTGATAATCTTGACCTTGAAAATGTCCGTAAGGTCTTAGATAAAGATCACTTTGGTTTAGAAGAACCAAAAAAACGCATTGTCGAATTTATGGCCGTAAAACGCCTTGCTAAAGAAAATAGAGCAACGGTTCTATGTTTTTACGGACCACCTGGCACTGGTAAAACTAGTCTAGCGACAAGTATTGCAACCGCGATGGGCCGTAAACTTGTCAAAGCTAGTTTAGGTGGGGTTGATGACGAAAGTAAGTTACGTGGCTTTTTACGAACTTACGTTGGTGCGCAACCTGGCATTATTATTTCCTCAATGCGTAAAGCAGGAACGATTAATCCAATTTTCGTCCTTGACGAAGTCGATAAATTAGGGAAGAGCAATCGTGGTGACCCAAGCAGTGCACTTTTAGAAATTCTTGACCCTGAACAAAATAAAGGTTTTATCGATCACTATATTGATGAACCTTATGACTTAAGTAAAGTCGTCTTTATTGCCACCGCTAACTATTACTGGGATATCCCGCGTCCACTTCGTGACCGGATGGAAATGATTGAATTAAAAGGGTATACCGAAGAAGAAAAAGTACAAATTGCTGAAAAGCACTTAATACCTAACGGGATTGAAAGTCACGGGCTTAAGGGCTATGACATTAAGTTTACTGATGAAGCCTTACGCTTTATTATCGGTGGCTATACTTGGGAAGCTGGTGTACGGATGCTTAATCAAAAAATCAGCGCCATTTTCCGTAAGCTAAGTGTTGAAGTACTTAGTGACGTGGAAAGTAACTTTACGATTACCCCTGAAGAAGTGCAAAAGCATTTAGGTAAACCGCGTAACTTCTTTACCAAAAAAGAACCAGAACCAATCGTCGGTGTTGTCACTGGCATCAGTGTCGCTGGTAATATTGGTGACATCATGAAGATTGAAGTAACAACATTTAAAGGTAAAGGTGTTGTTAATGTAACAGGGAACCTTGAAAAAATGCTTAAAGAATCAGGGGAAATTGCTGCAAGCCATGTTAGAAGTTATGCTGAAAAGTATGGGATTAATCCTGATGTCTTCCTTGACACTGATATAAATGTACACTTCCCACAAGCAAGTACGAAAGATGGCAATAGTGCGGGTGTCGCAATGACGATTGGCATTATTAGTGTATTAACTGATCGTAAGATTAATCCAAATGTGGCGATGACTGGTGAAGTAACTTTAACTGGCCGAGTACTTGCCATCGGCGGGCTTTATGAAAAGATTTTAGGCTGTATTAGAGCGGGGATTGAAACAGTATTATTCCCTGAAGAAAATGTTGTTGACCTTGATGAAATCCCGCAAGAAGTGAAAGATAAAGTTAAACTTGTGCCGATTAAAAATATTGATGAAGCAGTAGCCATTGCGCTTTTACCGAAAAAAGTAAAGAAAAAAGCGACTGCCTAAAAGTACTATGATTAATTTTCAAAATACATTGTTCGTTGGTAGTTTTACAAACAAAAACGAAGGGGCAATCGAAGCTTTGCCCGAGATTATTTTCATTGGGCGTAGTAATGTTGGTAAAAGTAGTTTAATTAACGCGATTATTAATCGTAAAAACCTAGCGTATACTTCCAAAAAACCTGGATTTACGAAATTATTAAACTATTATAATGTTGATGATACATTTTATTTAGTCGACGCTCCTGGCTACGGGTTTGCAAAGCGTGAAAAAGATTTAAGCGCTAGTTTTGCAACTATGATGAATAATTACTTTAATAAAAACACTAATTTATCCATGATTTATTTACTAATTGATAGTAGACGAACACTAAGCGCGGATGACGAAGCTTTTTTAGACTTTGTTAGTCATCATAAATTTCCGCTTACCCTTATTTTTACAAAGTCTGATAAATTAAATCAAAGTATGCGTGCGAAAGCCTTAAACTTTTATAAAAAGACATTTAAAGGTGAAGTTAAAGCGATTTTTACTAGTAGTCACAATAAAGAAAATATAAGTAAAGTGCATGAGCATATTAGTGATACACTCAAAAACCTTAAAGCATAAGTAACTTGTTGCAATTAAGTGCTTAAGAGTGATAAAATAAACAGGCATTGTCATTACAGAAGTAAGATTACGAGGCGACACAGAGAGTCGAGCAAGGTGAAAGTCGACACGCAGCCACTTACTGGGTCATAGTGACTAAAGATGTCCGGGTAATGTCCGTTATCACATCTAATGAAGTGCGTATACATATATACGAAATAAGGTGGTACCACGGAGCAATTCGTCCTTAAAGTGGTACTTTTTCATTTATTGGAGGGAAATATGAAACTTGATACCCATTATAACCATCTAAAGGTGGAAAAAGGTCGTTATGAACACTGGAAAAAAAGCGGCTATTTTAAAAGTGGTGATACATCTAAACCAAAATTCAGTGTCGTGATCCCACCCCCGAATGTTACTGGTGTTTTACACTTAGGACATGCTTGGGACAATACATTCCAAGATATTATTGCTCGCTATAAAAAAGCGCAAGGGTTTGATGTTTTATATTTACCAGGAATGGATCACGCTGGTATTGCTACACAAGCGCGGATTGATGGACGGCTTCGGGAACGCGGCTTATCACGTTATGACTTAGGACGCGAAAAATTCTTAGAAGAAGCGTGGAAATGGAAAGAAGAATACGCGAGTACGATCCGTAGTCAATGGGCAAAGCTCGGGCTCATGCTTGATTATGACCATGAACGTTTTACGCTTGATAAGGGACTAAATGACGCTGTTAAGCATACATTTGTGGAACTTTATAACCGCGGTTATCTCTATCTTGGTGAACGGATTATTAATTGGGACCCCGTTTTCCAAACAGCGCTTAGTAATATTGAAGTCATTCATAAAGATGTTGAAGGCTCATTTTATTACTTTAAATATAAACTTGAAGGCAGTGACTTTTATTTAAGTGTCGCGACAACGCGACCGGAAACAATGTTTGCCGACGTCGCCCTTGTCATTAACCCACGCGATGAGCGATACACAAAATACTTGGGTAAAAACTTCGTAAATCCAGTAAATAATGAATTAATTCCGTTAATCGCTGATGATTATGTTGATTTAGAATTTGGTACTGGTGTGATGAAATGTACGCCCGCGCACGACGCAAATGACTTTAAAATCGGTGAAAGACATAACTTAAGTCGCCCGATTTGTTTAAATAAAGACGCAACACTTAACGAACGCGGTCTTGAACTAGCGGGTCTAGATCGCTTCGATGCACGCGAAAAACTCGTCGCCAAGATGAAAGAACTTGATTTACTTATTAAAGTGGAGAAAATCGTGCATAATGTCGGTCATAGTGAACGAAGTGATGCCATTATTGAACCGTATTTATCAAAACAGTGGTTTTTACGCATGGATCACTTCGCTAAAAAGAGTATTGAAGGGCAAAAAGGTGATGACCCCATCCGCTTTTTCCCGAAACGCTTTAATAAAACTTATTTAAATTGGATGGAGATTGCTGAAGATTGGTGCGTATCACGCCAAATTTGGTGGGGTCACCGTATCCCGGCTTATTATCATAAAGAAACTGGTGAAATAGTAGTAAGTGTTACACCACCTAAAGACTTAGAAAATTATCGGCAAGATGAAGATGTCCTTGATACATGGTTTAGCAGTGCACTTTGGCCTTTTTCAACGCTAGACTGGCCAAATACGGATAGCGAACTCTTTAAACGCTATTACCCGACCGATGTAATGGTGACAGGCTACGATATTATTTTCTTCTGGGTATCACGGATGATTTTCATGGGGTTAGAGTTAACTAATGAAAAACCATTTAAAGACGTCGTTATTCACGGTTTAATTCGTGATGAACAGGGCCGAAAAATGTCAAAATCACTCGGCAACGGGGTTGATCCAATTGAAGTGATTGCGAAGTATGGTGTTGATAGCCTCCGTTATTTCTTAGCAGGCGCAAGTACCCCAGGCCAAGATGCGCGCTATAGTGAAGCGCGTATCCAAGCAAGTGTCAATTACTTAAATAAGATTTGGAACGCAGCTAGGTTCTTACTTTTAAACTTACCAGAAGACTTTAAACCAGGTACGATTAATCATAAGAAACTGCATCCTGTTGATGCTTTTATCTTAAGTCGTTATTACGAAACAGTGCGTAAAGTCACAAGTTTAATGGATAAGTATGAGCTTGGTATGGCTAGTAATTATCTCTATGCTTTTGTTTATGATGATTACTGCTCAAATTATATTGAAATGGTTAAAGTTATTTTAAATAGTGATGGTGATCATACAAATACATATAATGTTATGTATCACACTTTACACGGAATCTTAATGATGATTTATCCTTATTCACCTTTTATTAGTGAAGAAATTTATTTAGCGCTCCCAAATCATCTCGATTCTATAATGTTAGCGAGTTATCCAAAAGCTAGTCGTTTACGCTTTAAGCGCGAAGCGGAAGAAGTAAATACGATTATTAACTTAATTAAAGAAATTCGTAACTTTAAGAGCACTAATAACTTAGCGCCCAATACTAAAATGAATTTATATGTCGCTGATGTTAGCTTTGATTTAACGCCTTATCTTGATATTATTCGCCGTTTAGGTTTTATTAATGAATTTAAGTATAGTGATGTTCCTATTGAAGTAACGACAGTTAGTCTTCCAAAAGCTACTTTTGGCTTAGAGTTAGATGTTGATCGCAGTGTGCTGATTAGTCAACTTGAAAAAGAAATCGAAACTTTAACGAAAGAAGTTGAAAGGAGCACTAAGCTTTTAAATAACCCTGGTTTTAAAAATAAAGCTCCCGCAAGTAAAGTTGCGGAAGAAGAAGAAAAAGCCCGCCATTACGCTGAAAGTCTGGCGCTCGCGGTTGATAAACTAACTAAATTGCGATAAAACATTAACTTTCCTTTTACTTAATAGTAGGAGGAAATTATTATGACTTTATTAACTAATGCCGAAATGGCAAATATTAAAGGTGGTGAACCAATCACTTTAGCAGCGGTAATGACAATTTTAGTCATCGCTATTGTAACGGTGATTGTTTATAAGTTATTTACTTCAAACGCCGGTTCTACGACAATACCGGGAGGTTTTAAATTTGAATGGAAGTAAACGCATTAAGGAGTTACCCCATTTAAAAAGACCGCGTGAAAAGGCGCTTTATTACGGGATTGGTAGTTTAAGTGACGCCGAAGTACTTGCGCTGTTAATTGGTAAAGGCACAACGAAAGATAATGCCTTAAGTCTTGCTAAGAAGCTTTTAAATAAACATATATCCTTACAAAATATGTATCGGATTGATGACCCGAAACTCCTTTTAATGCCAGGGATTGGTGAAGTTAAGGCACTGCAAATTTTAGCGGCATTTGAATTAAATAAAAGGCTTTTGTTTCTTGAAGGAAGTCACGACCGCCCAATATATCGCGAAGACGAAATTGTGCGTTCCTTTCAAAGGCGGATTGGACGCTTACAAAAAGAAACGCTCTACCTTTTAGCGCTCACGAATCGTAATTATATTATTAGTGAAAAACAACTATATTTAGGGACGGAAAAAGGCTTTAGCCTTGACCCTAAAGAAGTAGTAAGAGAATTATTAATCGCTAACGCTGATCGTTATATTTTGATTCATAATCATCCTAGTGGTCATGTTGAACCTAGCGCAAATGACTTAGAAACAACGATAGAGTTAGCAACAATAAGTGCCCAATTTGGTGTTACTCTTTATGACCATTTAATTATTGGTGCAAATGCTTATTTTTCATTAAGAAAGCTTGGTAAGTTGTAAAATGGTATTATTTTAGTAGTTGTTTAGTAGATAATAAGTTTTAGCATTATTATTTATATCTCTATACTATTATGTCTGCGATTGTTTTTAATATCTCAATTGTATCAAAGAATTTAATATCGGCTGCATAACTATTTTTTTGCATGAACTTTTCCCACTCATTAATTAGCTTACTATTGTTTTGCATATTATTTAATATTTCTTTGCTATCCTTAATAATCTTTGTTGTCTTTCTCTTGTTGGAAGTATTAAAAATAGCTCTTTTTAAAGTTTTAAAATTAATTGCATTATGTTTAAGTTTAAAAATCATATAAACATCGTAAAAATCTTTCATTCTTGTTGTTTCTATATTGCGAACAATTATTGTTTCATATTTTTCTGCGATGATTGTTTCAATATTATATGCATATAACCTGATTTTTTCTGATGTTAAGAGACACGAATATTCATATACTATTTTGCTTGGTGTAATTGGATCACCAGTTGTTATATCTAGTTTAAGAGGAATTCTAGTATTTTCTAACATTGCTACAAGCGATATACGAAAGTTATCATAGTAATCGATTTCCCTAATAATTTCGATGTTTGTAAAAATAAATTCTACGCCATCATTTATGTCTATATTGATAATTTCTTTGATGACATTAGTTATCATTTCTTGTTCTAAATTCATGTCTTTAATATTTGTATCTATATCAATAGTTGTCCTATTAGTGATTCCGATAATTGAAGATATTAAAAACCCACCTTTAATAATGAATTTGTCTTTATAGAGTGATTTTGAAAGCCGCATCAAAAACCTCTCAAAGAAGTACATCCTTAAAATTATATTTGCACTTAAACCGATTTGCGAAGCAAGATTTCGTGTTTTAGCTTTAATACTTGTAATATTAATCATGAAAGAATCTCAATATAGCGTAAAATTTCATTTTCAATCTTAAATTGACGACTATATTTGATTAACTTTTTGATATCTTTATCTTTTCGACGAAAATATCTTGTAATTGCATCAACAAAAACTTCTTTTTCGATATTTTCTCGATCAGCGATGATATCACAAATGGTTCTTTCCATATCATAAACTAAAATTTTGTTGCCAAAATATGTTTTCATCGTAATAATACCGATTTTATGATGTTTTCTTTTGACATATCTTGTTTTTAAATTTATATATCTTTTCTTAATATGTGAAGTGTTATATCCTTGTGGTACTGTGATGTAGAGTCTATCTGGCATTCGATCTGATAAATCATGGAGAATAAGAGCGGTCTCATGCGAAAAACAAACCTGATTACTATTAGCAGAAACTAACATGAAATCATCAATAACTTCGCCGGCCTTTTGATAGACACCAGGTCTTAGTCTCTCAAGTTTTCCCTCTTTCACTAATACTGAAAGTAGTTGGCGATTAACACCAATTCTAGCAGCGTCTTTATTAGTGATTACTGGACTTTCATTTAAGTAGTTTTGTAAACTTGTCATAGCATCCTTTCTTACACTTTCGCTTTAATTATACGAAATTAAAGAGTAAATGTAAATATATGTAAGAAGCACTTCCACATTACTTAATAGTCAAGAGGTAGTGCTTTCTCAATATAAAATACAATCGAAATAAGTATTTTTACTACAAATAAATGATTTATATGACTGTTTAATGTGAAAAAATCATTGTTTTATATTTTAACCCTTGCCTAAACCTATGGTTTATGATATTTTACATATGTTATCGCCTCACAAGCTTTAACCGCCTAGAAATGGTTAGTGTGCAAAGAAGAACAATTAACTTCTACCATAATAGCGAGTCCAAGTGGAAATATATAAAGGAGGTTAGCACATGTACGCAATTATTGAAACAGGTGGCAAACAAGTTAAAGTAGCCACTGGTGATGTAATTTATGTCGAAAAACTCGATGTTGCTGAAGGAGAAGATTTCGTCTTTGATAAAGTCTTACTCGTCGGTGGTAAAAAAGCTAAAGTTGGAACCCCATATGTTAAAGGTGCCACCGTTAGCGCAAAAGTAGTGAAACACGGCTTAAATCGCAAAATTAAAGTATTCACCTACAAGAACAAAAGTAATGTTAGACGCATGCTTGGACATCGTCAACCATATACTTGCCTTGAAGTTGTGGAAATTAAAGGTTAAGTATGATTAATGTCGTTATTACTACAATTGATGAAGAAATCTTAAAGATTCGCATTAAAGGTCACGCTTATAGCGGAGAACCAGGTCATGATCTCGTGTGTGCTGGTGTAAGTGCCGTAAGTATTGGTGCACTTAATAGCTTACATGAAGTTGATACTGCCTTCAAAGTTACTGTTGAAGATGGTCTAGTGGAAATAGTCCCATTATATAGACCAAGTTACGAAAACAAGATTGTGCTGCAAGTATTAATAACGAGCTTAAAAACTATTGCAGAATCATACGGAAAGTATGTACAAATCCGTGAAGAAAGGAGAGCACAAGCATGAAATTCATTCTAAACTTACAATTATTTGCCTCGAAAAAAGGTGTTGGATCAACGCGCAACGGCCGTGACTCCACTGGTCGTCGCTTAGGTGCTAAACGCGCTGATGGTCAACTAGCGAAAGCTGGGGCAATTTTATATCGCCAAAGAGGTACTCGGATTTATCCAGGACTTAACGCCAGAAGAGGTAGTGATGATACAATCTACGCGACTGTTGAAGGTATTGTCCGTTTTGAACGCTTTGGTAAAACACGCAAACGTGTTAGCGTTTATCCTGTTAACTAATTAGAGAAACAAAATGACCACCGCTCACTTAAGTCGGTGGTCTTTTTTTCATATATAATATAAAATATATTATTGAAAAGAGGTACACATGGCTAAAAAATTAGTGACGGTTGTCGTCCCAATGTATAACGAAGAACCGATGGTTCCCCATTTTTTAACAAAAATCGCCGAAATTATTAAAGAAAATGATGGCTACAACTTTGAAGTAGTAGCGGTTAACGACGGGAGTCGTGATAATACGCTGGCCTTACTTTATGATTTTCAGAAAAAATATAAATTTTTACGTGTCGTAAATTTAAGTCGTAACTTTGGCCACGAAGCAGCAGTGGCGGCAGGACTAAGTGTTGCCAAGGGTGACGCTATTATTCCAATTGACGCTGATTTACAAGATCCACCGGAGCTTATTAAACCGATGCTTGAACTTTTTGAAGAAGGATATGATGTCGTTAATGCCCGACGTGCTTCGCGTAAAGAAGATACATGGATTAAGCGTTACACTGCTGGTAAATTTTACAAAGTAATTGATAAGTTATCAGGGAAAGTACGTATTCCGCAAAATGTTGGTCATTATCGGCTTATATCAAGACGCGTGCTTGATGAAGTTTTAAAATTACCGGAAAGCAATCGCGTCTTTAGAGTAGAAGTTCCTTATGTTGGCTTTAAAACAGCGGAAGTAGCGTTTGTTAGACCCAAAAGAGAACATGGTAAAACGCATTACAATATGAAGTCAATGATTGATTTAGCAATTAACGCTATTACAATTACGAGTACTAAACCACTTAACTTTGTCTTTAAGTTTGCAATGTGGCTGGGGATTATCTTTGGTTTAAGTGCCGTGACGCAACTTGTGCTATTTATTTTAGAAATGACTAAGGTATTAGTGCTGCCTTTTCTTAATCACGGTGTGTGGTTATTGATAAATGTTAGTTTATTTTTAACAACAGTTATCCTTTTAGCGCTTACAATAATCTCAATTTATCTTGGCAAAACATTTAATGAAACGCAAAAACGCCCATTTTATGTTATTGAATCAGTAAAGGAAAATAAATAAAGAATGTTTATCGACCAAGCTAAAATAACACTTAAAGCGGGTAATGGCGGTAATGGGATGGTCTCTTTTCGCCGTGAAAAGTATGTGCCAAAAGGGGGGCCAGATGGCGGGAATGGGGGTCGCGGCGGTTCCATTTACTTTGTCGCTACAAGTAATATTTCAACACTTACTGATTTTCGCTTTGGTTTAACGATTAAGGCTAATAACGGCGGTAATGGCGCAACTAAAAATCAGTACGGTAAAAGTGGTGAGGATCTTTATGTCAAAGTACCAATCGGCACTGTTGTTTATCTTGAACCAAGCCGCGAAGTAATTGCCGACTTTAAACTTGAGGGCGAAACAATGTTAATCGCTAAAGGTGGGAAAGGTGGTCGCGGGAATGCTGCTTTTAAAAGTAGCACGAATCGCGTGCCGCGTATTGCTGAGCACGGTGTACCTGGTGAAGAACTACTTGTGACACTTGAATTAAAATTACTTGCGGATATTGGCTTTATTGGCTTACCTAACGCTGGTAAATCAACACTTTTAACCGTGATTAGTGAAGCACGACCACAAATTGATAATTATCCTTTTACAACACTTAGACCAGAATTAGGCGTTGTAAAAGCTAATAGCGGTAACCGTTTTGTGGCTGCGGACTTACCAGGCATTATTAAAGATGCACATTTAGGACGCGGACTTGGCTTACGCTTTTTACGGCATGCGCAGCGTTGTAAGGTGCTCGCTTTCATCATTGACGGTGAAAATAGTGAAGATTACTATAAAGAATATAAGTTACTGCGTAATGAAGTGAAGGAATATGGGTATAAATTAGATGAAAGACCCTTCTTTGTGGCTGTAAGTAAAGATGAAACAGTAGATACTCATAAAAAAGTAAAAGCACTAGCGAAAAAACTAAAAGATATTAAAGTGCTTGGTTTTAGTAGTCTCTTACATGAAAATATCGATACTTTAATTAATACGATGGAAGAATATATTGTTAACGCTCCCGAAATTGAAATGGTTGATGAAGAAGGCGTTGCGGTTAAGTATCGAGAGTACGACTTAACAGCGACTATTGACCCTGATTTATTTACGATTGAGAAAGTTAGAGCCGGAGTGTACCGTATTGTTGGGGAAAAAGTTGAGGAAAGATATCATAAATACATCTTAAATACAGAAGAAGCGATTTTATCACTTTTAAATTATCTCCGTGAAATTGGTGTCGAAGATGCCCTTGATAAAATGGGAGTTAATGATGGTGATACTGTGATTCTCGTTGACTTTGAATTTGAGTATTTCCGCTAGGGAGGAATTATGGGACAAGAAAGTTTACAAAATTATTTACAGTACTTAGTGCGTTACTTAAAGCGTAGAGCACGCGGATTTAATGGTTATATTTTAGGGTTAAGTGGTGGTCTCGATAGTGCAGTTGTGGCACTTCTTGCCCAAAAAGCCGTAAAGGACGACTTATTATGCGTCATTATCGATATTGAAAGCGAAAAGTGTGATATGGATGATGCCTTAGAACTTTGTAAACTACATAATTTAAATTACTATTACATTGATTTAACTGCAGAATACCGCGCGGTTGTGAAAAAACTTGAAGAAAGTAAAAAGTTAACCGAACTTAGTAAAATTAATACGAAAGTTCGTTTACGTATGGTGACGCTTTATGCTTTAGGGCAAACACATAGCAAATTAGTGCTCGGCACTGATAATAAGGCGGAACTCTTTACTGGTTACTTTACAAAGCACGGGGATGGGGCTGCTGATTTATTCGTCCTTTCAAGCTTAACAAAGGGTGAAGTCTTTGCCGCAGCGCGCTTACTTGGTGTTACGCCAAACATTATTAATAAAATTCCAAGTGCTGGGCTTTATGTCGGACAGACTGACGAAGCCGAGATGGGCATTAAATACGAAGATCTTGACGCCTTTATCAGCGGTAAAGAAGTATCGCCAAGCGCTAAAGCACGCGCAATAGAACTGCACCGCATCAGCAATCACAAACGACGTCCAATCCCTCGACCACGGGAGAAAAGATAGTGAAAAAGCAAAAATTTGTGAGTAACACGATTATTAGTGGCCTAGCTGCCGTACTTTTATTCGTCGTGTTACTTATATTTATAAGGATGGTGGGAGTATGATTTATGGATTAAAAGGCATTGTTACAAAACAAACGGCGACAACGATTGTCTTAGATGTGCGTGGTGTCTATTACGAAGTTAAAGTGCCGTCCGTGCCACAGCAACAACAGTTTAGTGAACTATTTTTATATACATATCAAGTAATTAGAGAAGATGAGCATTATCTTGTTGGCTTTTTAAGTCTTGAAGAAAAAAGCTTATTTACCGAGCTTTTAAATGTTTCAGGCATTGGTCCAAAGACTGCTTTAGGGATCATGACGGCCACAACACCAGAGCGCTTCTTACAGGCAGTCACGAGTGAAGAACTTAGTTACTTAAAGAAATTACCGGGCGTTGGTCCAAAAGGCGCGAGTCAAATTATTCTCGACTTAAAGGGTAAATTACAAACTGACACTTCAAAAGGCTTAAATCCTTATGAACAAGAAGTAACGCTTGGATTACAAAACTTAGGGTTTAAGAAAAGTGAAATTACTAAAGTTTTAAAGAAAGTTAGTAATAAGTCGCTTGACGCTAATGAGTTATTACGTCTAGCGCTTAGTGAGTTAAGACGGTAATGAGTAACAGATTAGTGAGTGATAAATTAGATCAAAGTGAAGCAAGTGTGGAATTAAGTCTCCGCCCGTTAACATTGAATGAATATGTCGGGCAAACTGCGCTTAAACATAATTTAAATATTTTTATCACTGCCGCTAAAGCACGGAATGAAGTACTTGATCATACTTTACTTTTTGGACCGCCAGGACTTGGAAAAACAACATTAGCGCACATTATCGCTAATGAAATGGGCGCAAATATTAAAGTAATCAATGGTCCAAGTATTGAAAAAGCCGGTGACTTAGCAGCGATTTTAACGACTTTAGAAGCAGGTGATGTGTTATTTATCGATGAAATTCACCGTTTACCGCGTGTCGTTGAAGAAGTCTTATATAGTGCAATGGAAGACTTTAAGTTACAAGTGATGATTACGCTTGATGGTAATGTTAAAAATTTACAAGTTGATTTACCACCCTTTACGCTTGTTGGTGCAACAACAAGAGCCGGTGACTTAAGTAGTCCGCTCCGGGCACGCTTTGGCATTAGTGAAAAAATTGATTATTACGAAGAAAGTGATATTTTTAACATTATTAAACGGACAAGTCGTGTGTTTGAATTACCGATTAATGATGACGCTGCGCTTGAAATTGCACGCAGAAGCAGACGAACACCGCGCATTGCTAATCGGCTCTTTCGCCGCATTCGTGACTTTGCGACTTTCGCTAATAAGCGAGTGATTGAATACGAACTATGTCTTGAAGCTTTAAAACATTTACGTGTTGATACGCTTGGGCTAGATGAAGTTGATATAGCCTACTTAACAACACTAGTAGAACGCTTTCGTGGTGGACCAGTTGGGCTTGAAACCCTAGCGAACGCGATTGGTGAAGAAGTGACGAACTTAGAAGATGTTTATGAACCATATCTCTTACAAATTGGGATGATTGATAAAACACCGCGTGGTCGTGTGGCCACAGAAATTTGTTATGCACACCTTAAAAAACCACGACAAACACATTTATTTTAAAAAAATGCCGATATTTTCACTAATTAGCGTTATTTTGGTTGTGAAAAAAGTCATTTAATAGTAATCTATTAAAGCGATTATGTGTATCGAAGTATTTTTAGTATGACGGAGGAATTCTTATGCGTAGACTAGCAGCATATCTAACATTAACATTTACACTGATTTTTGGAGCCGCGCTAAATATGTTTAGCCCGCTCCGTAATTTAGTGAGTAACCACGAATACCAAACTGGTCGTGAGTTTGTTTATCGGATTAGTGATAAAGATCCCGATAAAGATTTAGATCCAAAAGCAATTGATGAGATTGTGACGATTATGGACCGCCGGATGCAAAATTATGGCGTTAGTGAATACAATATTGCTAAAGAAGGCAAAAACATTGTCCGTGTCTCCACAACCTTACAATCAACCGAAGAATATAACCGTCTTCAAGTTTATCTTAACTATAACGCTAATTTCACGATGAAAATTGGTGATGATGATAATACGGAAGCGATTTTAAGCGCTGATCAAATCTTTGCCGATAAAAAAGCCCGTGTTGAATATCGTGGTCCTTATCCTTTTATTGTCTTCCCGTTAAGTGACCCCACTTTATTTGAAACGACAATTGTTGATGTCGCGCAAAAAATTCAAGAAGAAAAAGGTTCACAAGAAACAGCAGAAGGCGAAGATAAGCCAGCTTTAGTCAAAGAAGCAACAATCGTCTTATGGAGTGATTATGACCCTGATAAAGATAGTTATATGAGCCCAGTTGGCGATACACAAGGTAAAATTTTCCTCTCCTTTGACTATCGCTCGATGTGGTGGAATGAAGATAAGACCGAAATCGGTGTCGCTAGTCCGCTTGAAGGGATGGCGGAAAACCATAAATATACAACGGCTCAAATTAAAAAAGCTAGTGAAACCGCCCGTTATATGATGAATGTCTTTAACGCTGGTACACTTGATTATAAAGTTGATTTCTTATATGCCAATAAAGCAATGGCGCCAACGGTTGAACCACTTATTAATTTAGGTACACGCGATAATATTGCCTTAAGTGCAACATTCTTTGCTAGTTTAGTAACAATGGTTGTCGTCCTTGTTATTTTATTTGCGATTTACCGTTTACCAGTCTTAAATGCACTAAGTAGTAGTTTATTAACATTCTTAGGCACAATGATTATTTTCAATGCGATTCAAGTCGAATTTAGTACAAGTGCCATTATTGGTGTACTGATTGTGACCTTTGTAAGCATTTTAAGTACGATTTTATACGCTGCTAAGTTTAGAAATGAAGTGTATAAAGGCCGCACCTTTAAAAAGGCCCACACTGAAGCTATTACCCGTTCAAGTTTCTTAACAATTGATATTTTAGTGTTATTACTCGTCACGGGTATCTTTACATATTTCTTTGGTGGTGCAGCACTCACTGGGTTTGCTACAACCTTAATCTTTGGTAGTATCGTGATGGTGGCAAGTGTTTTAATCCATAACAGTTTACTCTTACCACTTTTAGCCCATAACCGTGTAACTAGTAAAAGTTATACTTATTACGGCATTAATGAAAGCAAAGTACCTGATACTTTAAAAGATGAAAAACAAACATACTTTGGGCGTTTTGTTAATCATAAACCCGAAAATCGCGCGAAGCTTAGCATGATTTTAACTGGTAGTTTAAGCCTTATTACTGCTGTTTTACTTATCGTCTTCAGCGCTGTTAATATTAACCCATACAACTTAGTGAAACACGACGAAAATATTACGCGTGTTTACTTCCAAGTCAGTGAAAATAGTGATATTAACCCACTTTCACCAACCGCAAGTCCTGTTACTTTACTTAATTATATTGAGTTAGACGGAGAAGCCTTAACCTTTGAAAAGAAAGAAGGTGCGCCAGTTTACGAAACGCAAGTTTATAAAACAATGGAACTTGATATTGAAGACGAAATTGAAGTTACTTACAATTTCTATGTTTATAACTTAATTGGTGTTTACACTGGTGAAGAAGAAGTTAACTATAAAGTGACTGCTGACGCGCCAATGCAAAGTGCAACGTTAAGTGAAGCGCTTGATATTATTGTTAAAAATATTGACGATAAAGCCGTTATTTCCTTTAACGCTGTCGAAAAAGAAGCAATTACGCCGCACTTTGGCCGCATTGCTTGGGTTAGTTTAGTAATCCTTGCTGTTACTTCTTTCTACTTAACAATTCGCTTTGGACTTACGCGCGGTATTACAAACTTTGTTGAAAGCTTTGTCGCTGCTAGTTTGGTGTTCCTATTCTTAATGGTAACGCGTCTAGCAATCCCGCCACTAGCGACAATGGGAGCCTTCGTTGCGATTTTAGCCGTTAGTTTCTTAAATGTTGTGATTTTTACAAACATCAAAGATGTCCAAGAAGAAACCGCTAGTAAAGGGCTTACGCACCGTGAACACTTCGAACTTGGACTTCGTTATAGTTTAAGTGTCATTTATATTACTGTCTTAATGTTTAGTCTTGGGTTCTTAGTCTTTACCCTGATTGGTCCGCTTGCTGTTAGCAGTGTCTACCTTGCTAGTGCTGTAGCGATGGTTGCGGCACTCCTCGTCGTTGTTAAATATAGTACGGCCTTCTTAAGCGGTTCGTTAAATGTCCTTGATCGCTTACCAAAACTTGAACGTAAACAAAAAACAGTCACTGGTAAACAACGGACAAGTATTAGAAGTAATGAACCAGAAGAAGCCATCTTTATTGGCATTAATGACTAATATTAATTAAATAAATAC
>DBRT01000004.1 GCA_002306335.1 Caryophanales bacterium UBA1361 | reverse complement strand
CTTTTTAACTTGGATAAAATAATTTTTAAATGTATGGCGCAGCAGTGTTTTTAATATTATTAATAAATGAAGTCATAATTTCTGTACTAGTAAATGGTGACACTTTATAGTCACTTGTATCTAAGTCACTCATCGTCTTATTACCATAAGTCGTGCGATAAGTATTAAATACTTCATTATAGTAAGTATCACTATATTGTGGGTCATTGATAAATTCACGTAAAAACTCGATATAAATGTTCCGATATTCAGTGTTCATTTTAATATCGTAACCATAATAATCACTATATTCATCTTTATTGATAATTGTCGCCCAGTAGAGGCGATTTTCTTGCCAACACCGATTATCGCCTTCATGTTTACTATGGAACGGATAGATGCCGCTCATGTCACCAACACCGGCCCCCTTAATGTTAAGTGACCAATCATAGTCATAAGGAATAAAGTAAGCTTTATTACCTTCATTAGGATTAAAGAAAATGTAATAGTTATTACCGTTATTGCGCATATCGTCAGGATTACCAGTTAAATAACTTAAAGCAGCGTAGCGTAAGAAGCTAGGCATATCAATCTTTGCTTCAAGTAGTTCTTTAGATTCTAATACACTTTTACCTTCAAGGTCTTTTAGCATCTTCATTAAGTCAATCATCTTTAGGAAAGGATTAGGACTAGTATCATCAAACTCTTTTGCATCATACCCCGGTTCATAATAATTATATTTATCTTCTTCACCAAGAATCGCATGATTTATTAGCTTACCCTCACTATCAAAGCGTAAATCTTCATAGCGTAAACTTCCCTTTACCCAATAACCGTGATTATCAGGTTCTGGTTTACCCCAGCCAACTTTATAAAGTTCACCTGCAGCGCCCTTTTTATCAAAATAACGCCGTAATAAATGTTTATTGATTGGTTCATTAACTGTAACAACACCAAAACGCGTATCATTCATTTTTAAAGTAGAAAGCGTTGAGTTTTGACTAATAAGGCCGTTTCTTTGGAATAAACTAAACACAAAGGGTTGCATCACAAGCGAAGGGTCAGGTGACTTATTCCATTTAATATCAATTTTCTTCATCCCGTATTTATTATTAGTGTCACCCATAAAAGTGCGGTCATCACGTACTTTCCATTCGGGATTAAGCGCTTTTGTCCACTGTTTACGAAGATTAAAGTTATCATAAATTGCTTCGTCCCATAATTCATTAAATGAAAGTTTAAAGCTAATTGATTTAGTAAATTCTTTTGTGTCAGGATCTAAGAATTCCGTGCGTGACGTATTACCTTTCATCCGCATCCCAACTTCGTAATAGATAAAACGCTTCCCGTTCATAAGTACTTCAAGCGTCACCGGGAAGTAACAATCAGCGAAACGCGGATTATGATAACCGTTTTGTTCAATTAAATTAAACACCTCTTTACTTGCGACAATCCGCATATTAAGTTCAGTTTCAGGATGCCAAAATTCTAAATAAGCATTAGTCGGTGCGACACTGGCATCAAGAGGATAAGTAAAGCCATTAGGAAAGGGACGCACAATATAATCTTCATCAGTGTAAGTAATTTCGGGATCAAGCGGATAAGTTGTTTTAAAATTAGTAAGGTCCGCTGGTGTAATATCACTAGGCGTTTCTTCACTACTAGGGTCACTAACGGAAGAGAGCACTTCACTTGATAACTCTTCTTCGCTAGAAGGCACTTCTTCACTAGTTACTTTTTCTTCGCTACTTTCGGTGTCACTAACACTATCGCTAGTCGGCGAGTCACTACTTCTAGTCGTTGAACTTAATACTTCACTAATCGTTGTGCAACTACTTAAAAGCATCATGAGTACTATTAATAAAAGAAATTTACGGTTTTTCATAATGACTAACTCCTATAATAAAATCATTTTTATTATAAACTAAATACCCGCATTTTGCAAATTTTAGTTGAAAAAGGAGCGATTTTCGTCGTTCCCTAAGTGTTTTGTTAAATTCGTTTAATTATGCAACGTTTGCTTTTTTACGAAAACGAACAAACCCGAATGCGGCAATTGCAAATAACATACCAATTACTAACACATAAATAATATTATTATTAGCAACTTTGTTAATACGGAATTGTTCTGGTGATGGATGTGCAGCATCATATAATGATTTCATCATTACGTATTTTGCATAAGCATCAGTGGCTGGAGTTGCTTCACGAACACCAGTGGCGTAATCTTCTTCACTTGTGTAGTCAGCAATTTTAACACCATGTTCTCCACCTAAATCACCTTGCATATCCCAGTGTTCACCAGCGCGTGGTAAGAAGTTGGTATCCACTAAATTGAATGCTTCATAACCATTATCAGCACTAGTGGAACAAGTTAAATACCCTTCTAATACTTTCGCAAAGAATGTATTGTAAATGCGTCCTTCAACAGCGCCCTTTGTAACTGAGTAAGTTTCATCCATATTTTGTTTAACAACCCATAATTTGCTATTGTCTTGAGCGGCATATGGTCCACCAGCTACTGCCACTTGGAAGTATAGGTTTGTATCAACAATCACAAGATCAACATTTTTACCGGTAAGTGCTGATAGTGGTACATCAAAGTACGCAAAATAAACATCATCAGTAACTAATGCTTTTTCGTACCCTGTAGCGGTATAGTGGACATCGCCAGCTTTTAGTAAATATTGATACCCTTCTGTCGCATAATGACCACCACGGTTCACCCAAATCCGAACCTTTTCACTACTAATTCCAGCAGTTGTTGGGGTTTGTGAGACTAATGATCCTAAAGTCTTCCAAGCACCTAAAGTAGTGTCATACATATCTTTTGTGCCGTCATAAATTAGGTCTGGGGTTTGTTTAAGTACATTCGTTAATCCATCCACTTCCCATGCATTTGTAGCGGATTTTAAACTAACAAAAATGACTTTTTCCCATCCGCCTGGTGCAGCTGGTGTTGGTGCGGTAACTTTATAAACACCTGTTTGATGTTCAACAAGGTTAACGAATTGATTTTCTCCACCAACAAAGAAATATGCTGCTAAGTGGTCATAACCTTCAGCAAAATATGATGCATCAGGGCGGAAGTATAACACTGTATCGCCAGCGATTGCAGGATTAATGTGTTCAGAAGCAACGAATGTCTCGGGTTCCCCCACGGTCCAACCAGTCACTCTTACAAGTTCTTTTGTTGCATCATATACTAGGTTTCCGCTTTGATTCCATTTTGAACCCCAATCATTTTCTGGTTTAGCGGGATCCATCCGAACCATGATGAACTTTTCGTGATTGCCAGCCGGCTTAACGACTTCATAGAGGTCATCAGCGTATAGCGTGCGTTGCATGGTTACAAATAAATCAGGATCATTTCCTTCAAAAAACCAGGTCTCAAAACGAGCACCATCGGATTTCCATTCTTCACTGACCTTTAAGTAAATTTTAGCAGGTAATGCTGCTGCCTTTACTGGTGCTTTTGCGTTTAATGATACACCGACGCCAAGGGCCATCGCCAGTGTTGCAAAAAACATTAAAAAGCGATTTTTAAAAAATTTTCTTTTCATAAGTTCTCCTCCAACTTATATTTTTAATATGTATTTATTTTACCTTTAATATAAAGTTATGTCAAATTAGGGAAAATTGTCATAAATAAAAAAGCCAAGAACTGAGTTCTTGGCTAATGTTGTAGTTAAGTGCTTTTTTATAATTTAGTGACGAGCACACCCCAGGCTGGAAGAGTAGTTTTACTTGCACCTTCTAAACTTAACACTACTGTTCCTGGTAAATTAAGCCCGCTGATGTTACTATGCCATAAACTAATATAGACATTATATGTATCACTACCTAATGTGCGCTTAAAGGCAAAGACACTTTTATTATTAGCGTACTGACTTAAAGGAAGTGGTGCGTAACTCCCGTACTTAAGTGCGTCAGTTGCGCTCTTAAGGGCAGTGAGCTTTTTCATACGGCTAAGCATTGAAGCAGTGTCAACATTTTGTTCACTAACGCCATCGAGCACTGCGTTATAGTCATCCCACGCTACATCAAACGTTTGTGCACCAGTAAAGGAGTACTGCGTTGTGCGTGAATCATTACCTTCTTTATCCCATTTCATTGGTTGCCGGAAAATGCGGTCAATATTTGGGTCTTGCAAAGTTGCCCCTGTTGGTAAGTTACTAGCAAGTCCTAGTTCGTCACCATAATAAATCCATGATAGGCCTGGTAAAAGTATAATGCCGCTCATGTAGGCAATCGCTTGTTTTTCAACAAGAGTTTTATTTGCTAGTGTAACGTCCCCAGGGCGTGTAATTTCACCAATATTATTTAACCAGCCTATTGATTGATTAATCGCGCGCGTAACGTCATGATTACTCGTAAAGAGACTATCAACAGCTTCCCCGCTTGTAGCGGCACCTTCAGAGCGATATTTATTATAGGCTATAAAAGTATCATTATAATTCCACTTTCCACCATAACTTAAACCTGCTTCACTAAATGTAACGCTACCACTTGTATTAGCGCCACTAACAATCGCTGCTTTACTCCATGTGTCATATTTAGTGTGGCCACCCATTGAGGTTGCTTGACTTAAGTTATAGTACATATAGAAGTTAAGCATAGAGTCTAATCCTTCGTAATAGGGCGCAACATGATAAGCATGACCGTCAAAGTTTTCACCAACGATAAAGACATTCGGATCAATTGCTTTAAGTCTAGCGTTAATTTCACGGAAGAGATGTAAGTTCTTCGTTAAGTTTGAAGAGTAGTCTTCGCCAGAAATTTTATCAGTGTCTCTAATAATTTTATCTCCTGCTGCGGTTGCAACTTCTTCTTTCATATAAGCATGTTTAACCGCATCAATCCGGAATCCATCGACCCCGGCATTAACCCAATGCCCCATAATATCAACAATTTTGTCACGTGTTTTTTGATAATCAAAATTAAGTTCTGGCATTGAACTTGCAAACTTACCATAGTAATAATATTCATAATTAGAATATTGATACCAGTTACTATTTTCTTTAAAGTTCCGCCAGTGATAATAAGCACGGAACTCTGGATTTAAGCTTAAACTTTCTTGGAAGAGTAAGTTATTTATTGAAGTGTGATTAATCACTAAGTCCATAACGACGGCAATATTACGTTCTCTTGCAGCGCTAAGTAGTTCTAAATAATCAGCGTTTGCGCTCTCTTGTGTAATTTCACCATCAATAGCGTGCGGACTAGTTTTACTACCAAACTTTGGATCAATATTGTAATAATCAATTGTGTCATAGCCGTGATAACTATCACTAATTTGCACTGGTGTTAACCAAATTGCTTCTACATTAAGTGACTCTAAGTAATCAAGACTTAAAGTGATACCGCGAATATCCCCAAAGCCATCTCCATCACTATCAGCGAAAGAGCCGACCATAATTTGGTAACCAACGCCTTTATTTTTCATGAGCGGACTAGTCGCAGAGACAGCATCAGGTGTCCCGCTAGAATCAACATCATTATATTTTGCGGATAAACTATTCCCGTCATCATATTCATAAGGATTATCATAAACTTCGCCACCATAACGATAAGTAAAGTTACGGGTGTTTTCTTGGACAGCAAAAATGTGTAATGAACCGTTTAATGCATATTCTAATGCGTCTTTAGTAAGTAAAAACTTATCGCCACCGTCACTCGTCCAGTGTGTACCTTGACTGCGTGAAGGTTTATAGGTAATTAAAAACCCAATTTTATCAACTAGTTTTTCATTTGGACTAAAATTAACTGTTTCATCTGTCTTATTACCGTTTCCGTCATGTCCCCCATCAGTGTAAATGTTCCCGAGGTCCACCTCAATCATCGCTCCACCGTAATTATCAGTTTTAATAACACCGTCTTCTTTAACGAAATCAAACATTCTTCCAGTGTGGCGATCAGGCCATACCCAAATGTCCCAATTGTTATATTCTTCCGCTGTATTATTAAATCTTAAATAGTGAATATAAAGATGATTTGGCTTACTTGATGCTGCAAGACTATTATTGTATGCTTCAATTTCATCAAGTGTTTGTGCTTGCCACTTAGCGTATAAGACGACATCGCGTTCAGGCATAAAGTCAAAGACGAACGCTACTTCCCAAGTACCTTTATCTTCAAACCAATCGACAAAAGTATAACCTTGGCGAACTGGATTATCAGGTTTAGTAATAGCAGCACCCGCTTCAGCGGTAATTGGATTTACGCTTGTGCCACCTTCACTATAAAAGGTAATCGTATAACGTTCAGCTTCACTAACAGAAACACTTGTCTCTTCACTTGAAGTTTCGCTACTACTAACTACATCACTTGAAGATACTGCGTCTTCACTTGATGAATTTTTACCACAACCTGTTAGTGTTAAAATACCAAGTAAGAATAGTATCAATGTTTTTCTTTTTCTCATAGGGGACTCCTTTTTGATAATGATTGCTATTTTAAAATAGCACTTATTAGTGGTATTATTTTAACAATAATAACTACGCTTTTCAATTGCTATAAATCCAAAGTATCGTGGGTTAAATATAGCTTATGAACTAAAATTGATATAATTACTATGAAAGGAATAAAAATATATGCAGAAAATAAAACGTTTATTATTATTTGGCGCGCTTTTAAGCCTTAGTCTTACTGGTTGCGGCGACTCTTCAAGCCTTGAATTACCAACTAGCGAGCCTCAAGGAACTGAAAGCGAAGTCGTAAGTGAAGATAATAGTGAAGAAAGTAGTGAAGTACTTAGTGCTGAAAGTGAAAGTGTAAGCGAAGATTCGAGCGAAGAATTACCTTCTTCAAGCGTTGAAGAATTAACCTTCCCGCGCTTAACCTTTAGGGCAACTAGTCCAATCGACATCCCAGAAAACGCCGTAATTAAAGTTGCCGGTAATTTTAATAGTTGGAGTCCTTTAAATTCAACAGTCGTGTTAAGTCAAGAAACAGGTAATATTTATAGCGCTACCGTTGACTTCACCGAAGCTGATGTCGGCACCACGATTCAATATAAATATGTATTACTTTATGACGACCAAACGGAAACGAATATGTGAGCCAATGTTGAAGGTAACGCTACCGGTGGCGAAATTGGTAATCGTAACTGCAAACTACTTGCCGGTGCACAAACTAAAGAAGATACAATTAGGAGTTTTAAAAATAATATGGATGGAAATACAGTAACACGTGGAACTTTACAAAAAGTAACCTTAATCATGACCCAATTTGAAGATTGTCGTGAACGTACAATTCGCATTTGGTTACCCGATGGTTATGACCCAAATAACAAGACGAAAAAGTATCCGGTGCTTTATATGCATGATGGTCAAAATTTATTTGATGCCTACACTTCTTTCTCTGGCGAATGGGAAGTTGACGAAGCAATTGGGGCAATGATGGATGAAGGCTACGGTGGCACAATTGTTGTCGGGATTGATAATGGTGGCGCTGAAAGATTAAATGAATATTCACCTGCAGCGTTCGCACTTAAAGACGAAAATAAAGACTTTATTCCTAACCCTTCAGGTGTAAAATACGCCGCTTTTGTCGTAGAAACAGTTAAACCTTACATTGACGCGACATATAACGTTTTAACCGATCGAAAGAATACGGGATTAGGTGGATCAAGTATGGGTGGTATCATTAGTTTCTATATGGCACTAACTTATCCTGAAGTTTTTGGTTATGTATTACCCTTCTCTAGTTCACACTGGTTATATGTTGATGGCCATATTGATAACTTTATTAATGAAAAAGTACCATCAGGCGCATCTAACTTCCCGCGACTATATTTCTGGGTTGGTGGTGCAGAAACTACTATTACAAAGTATCCCGGAATGATTAAAAATGCTCTTTTAAATAAAGGCTATAATTACGCTGATATTTACACCACTTCCACTCCAGGAGCAGGACATAATGAACCAGCTTGGGCAGATGCCTTCCCTGCTGCTTATCGTTGGTTAGTAAAATTTAATCAATAGATTTAATTAGTAAAAAGAACATTAGTAAAAAGAACATAAAATAGTCAGGAAGCGAAAATCCTGACTTTTTTAAAGATAACATTACTCTCAAACCGATTTCCATACCTAGCAACCAATGCCACAGTTAGAGATACTCATAAGATAACATTACTCTCAAACTCAACCTATTGAATATAAAGTCTATATTCCGTTAGAGATACTCATAAGATAACATTACTCTCAAACATCTGGTGGTGCTTGGGCAGAAAATACAGTGTTAGAGATACTCATAAGATAACATTACTCTCAAACTAAATATTTTACCTTTGCCACCGACAACTTGTTAGAGATACTCATAAGATAACATTACTCTCAAACCATCTTAACGGTCTTTATCGTGGCGACTATGTTAGAGATACTCATAAGATAACATTACTCTCAAACATATTCTCCGTTGTCATTGCCACCTTTTGAGTTAGAGATACTCATAAGATAACATTACTCTCAAACGCTCTTTATAGAAACAAAGTTATACCTAGTGTTAGAGATACTCATAAGATAACATTACTCTCAAACCTCAAATAATATAGGTTTTAGAGTGTTATCTACACTAATTATTATACACTTCTATGTATTAAATATGTATCTTTATCCACGATATATTGATGAATAAATGCTGTTAATTCTGAATAATTATGCCTTGTTACAACAAGAATCGTTATTTTTTCTTGTTGACAAAAGGAATTTAATATTTCAATTTCTTCTTTGTTTAAAAAATCGAATAAATTTACGAAAACATAGAAATCTATTTGATATAAATCAATGAATGACTTAATCCATATCATTATTTTTTCAATTAAACTCTTATCTACATCATTTACTTCAAATTCAAATAACTTTAAATAATCAATAATAGGTATTTCATCTCGAAAATATATATCACCCCACAAGGTTATTTTATTATTGATTAATTCGAGTAGTTGCTTATTAATATTTTCTATTTCTTTTTGAAAATCATCATCTGCAAGTTCACTGATACTTTTTAATAATTCGTTTTTGACCTTACGGCTATTTATTTCGTAAGAGATTATGTCTGATATAAATATTGCTTTAGTTCTAAAATTATATTCTTTTTCGTTTTGTATAAAATCTATATTTTCTGTGTTTCCTGCATATGCATCATTTATGTCTTTTAAAAATACATAAAAATGATTGCTTGTTTCAAAAACAACATTTGTTAAAATTTCTTTTTTAATAATTATTGGCTCTGATAACATCACATGCCTAAGTTCAATCATAATTCTATCAACCTTTCGTCTGTAGTTATTACATTCGTTTCCCTTTCCCCTAAAAGCGTAATTATTCCAGCGAATTGTTTTTCTGTAATAATTAGCACATCAATTAAACCTTCTTTAGGCACCTCTTTTTCAACACGATTAATTAAAGCGTCAGCCTTTGCTTGAGTAATTGCTAATTTAACATATACAGATTCTTGCATCATAACAAAACCTTCTCTTTTAATGTGTTTTAAAAATCGATTGTATGCTTTTATATGTTTTGCGGTTGTCGTCGGCAAATCAAAAAATAATATAACCCGCATAAATCTATAACTCATAGCTCTCCATAAATTTTATTGCTTTTGCGTCATTATTATTTAAAGCAAAAAACACACTCCTAGTGTAAATAGTAAGTGCATTAACTAGTAAAGTGTTTTTACCGTCTATCCTTACTTTTGTATTTAATAAATTATTCAAAACTTTCCGGAATAAACTTAAGTCTTCCATATTGAGAACAATCGAATCAACAAGCGGCCTAAAAGGTTCCATTAAATCACTACCAAAATTAAAATCATTAAATTCATTATCATGCCAAATACCAAGTTGGGTTAAGTATCCAGCAGAAACAATACATCTATTAATTGCAGAAAGTAAAATCGTATAACCGTAATTTAAAGCGATGTTTATTGGGTTTTCCTTATCATGACGACTAAAATCTTTGCCAAACAAGGCATTAAAATATACTTTAGCAGCATGTCCTTCCCTATTTGTGGAATCATGATGTTTTACTTCTTTTGTGTAAGAAACAAGGCTGTCCGCTGCTTTGATCATATTGTTTGTAAAAAGATTATTGGCCTGACCTTTAATTTTCGCTTTAATAATTTGTTGCCAGACTTTTCCCTTTATTTCTTTTGACCAGTTAATCTGTTGGAGTATTCGTTTATTATTCTCAAATGATCCGTAATATGGTATGCACTCAAAAGATGGTTGATACTTCTCATCACAAAATATAACTTTAATTGCTCTTTTAGCTAATTCACATAACAAAACAGCGGTAACGGTCACCGCTGTTGTTTCAATAATAAGTGTATTGATTTCATTTAGACAAACTCTTTTTTCTTCTACCCCGCGCACCACTAAATGATTAAGTTGATATTCTAGTTTTGCGCGATTTTTAATCACAACTGTTCGAAACGCCATTTACGCTAAACAAATCTCCTTATCATATAATCCCGTTATTGATTGGATGAGAAGTTTATCACCTTTTTCGATAAGATTAATATTACGATTTCTATTTATCGATTTATTTAATCCAACACTAGTTAAATTAATTGAAGCTGGTAAAGCTCCAGTTTGTAAGAGCATTACTAATTGTTTAATGATGTTTGCCTGTTCGTAAATAGACTTTGTTTTGAAATTATCTAAATTACTTAGAAGAGTGTCATTTACCCCTCTAAAAATATGTTCGTATATGTCTTTGGCAAAATGCATTGCTAATTCAAGATAAGTTTTCTCATTACTTTCTTTACTTATAACTATTTTCTGCACTTTTTCTTTTTCATTTCGATTACCAATAATAATGGTGTATGGTTCATTACTAGTAAGCAATTCAGTGTCTTCTTTTTCTCTTAATTCTATTTCGCGTAAATATCTATTTAAATAGTAATATGAATCTTCAATATCTTTACTGAAAAAGGGCTCTTGATGGTTATGTGCAATTAGCGTATTTCCACTATCAAAGCCAGAAATTGAACGAATTGTCTTACCGCGCTTTATTAAAGAATTAAGCGGTATCACATCAATAATAACTTTCGGATTTTCTAAACCTACGTAAGTTATTAAATATTCTTCAAGTGTCATCTTTCCGCTTGCAATTTTTGCAAAGTGTAATCTCGTTACTTGAATTAAGCGTCTTTCACTTCCGCGTTTTTTAGGTATTTCCACTAATGCAAAGTGAGATATATTAAGGCTGCTATACCCACCATATTTTGTTGTATCACTCAGTGGTCCACTCTCTTTAACCGGTGTAAGTTTACCCTCTCCAGCGGGTGAGAGTTGTTGGTCATAAAATTCACCTTTAGAAATATAAGTTCCTTGTGTAAATAATATGTTTTTGCGGGATAAAACTGCTTTTATTGTTGCTAAATTACTTTTCTTATCCCAAACATCAAGAAAACTTTTTTCCTCAAATGCAGTTGCAGGATTGAATTTAAAATTCTTGCCCGTTTGTTTATTAATATAGGCTAACCTTGTTTGTGCATCGTTATAATTACCTACAACTATGTTAAGATAAGCGTCATGAGCATGATGTGCTTTATTTAAATCACGCTGTTTTAGTAGTTTAAATTTATGTCTAAAGTCACTGACTCGTTGAGCTTTACTATATACAACACTACCTTTACCATAGCGATCTTCTAAAATCTTCGCTACTGCTTTATTTGCTTGACTAGTTTCCACGAGTTGACGATTAATAAAACTAAACCGTTCTTCTTCAGTTAATTCAGACATCCTTATTAAACGCTGATATTTAGATTCACTCATAAAGCCGCGTTTCATTAAACGTTCCCAAAATGGTTTCATCTTTTCAACATTTACAATTGTGCGTGGTAAAGGATAGACATCACCTTTTGCCTTATTTATATTACTTTCAACTAAACAAATATTATTGAAACTATCATCAGTAATTAAAGATTGCGGAATAATATGCTCAATATCGTAATCTCCCATTACCAAATTTTCTAACGCAATAGGATTTCCGGTGTACAAACATTTTCCGTGTTGGAGAAAATACAAATATAATTTTCGTGAACGTAAATCAGCATCAGTTTTTTTATTTAATTCATCCATCAAATCTTTTAGATCTTTTGATTCTTTAACTGCTATTTTATATAAATCATCTAGCTGTTTTTTCCGTGAAATAGTTTTAGTGCCTTTTCTAGCAAAATCATCATGGCGTGTTACTTCTAAAAATATTTTTTTAGGTAACTTATTGTCATTTGCTTTAATAATTTCATCAACAAGATGAATCGCTTTAATCACAGGGCGTTTAACACTTGGTGAAAGATATAAATTATATACATCTTCAAAAGCATTTTCGTTAGTTTTCATTGATTCATTATATTTATTAAGAGCTTCTAAAACCCCATATTTTTCATGATGAATAACTTGTTGTAAACTAAGTACATTATTTCGCATAATATCAATAATTGAAATAACTTCACCTGTTTTTTCATCAAATAATACTGGTTTATTTAGCGTTTTACTAAAGCCTGTCAAAAACGCATTTGAAAACCTGCTCCATTCTTTAAATTTTAGTTGTTTTATTTTTTTGCAAAGTTCTTCAGATAATCTATGCCCTAATAATTCATCCACTTTTTTATTGAACATCTTTTGTTCAGTGAAGATAGTGCGATAGAAAATAATTTTCTCCATATCTTCAATTGTTAAATCTTGGTTTTCTCCTAAAATTGCTTTAAATTTGTGAAGTGAAGTAAAAGCAAGTTTAACATCGTCATCAATCCCAGAAACTGCCACAACATCATTTTTATTTTTAGCAAGAATGGTTGCTATTCTCTTTTTTGTAAGTGGCGTTTTATTACTATAAAGAGCAGTTAGCAATGTTTGTTTAGCGTAATTATCAATTGCTTCACCATTAATTTTTAAATTATTAAGTACATCTAACGCTAAATATTCTTGATATAGTATTGCTTCTCTTGGTAGTACATCTTCTGTTGGGATATATGTACATTTATTAGTCATTCTTTCAATAAACCTTGAAGCACTCGTTGCCTCATCAATTTCATCACTAAAATTCCATGGTGTTACTTTTTCAAATGATTTTCTTTTTACCCATGCAAATGGATGATTATCTTCTGCAACTAATGGTCCAATGTAATAAGGGATTTTAAAACTTATAATTGACATTATTTTTTCTAAAGTAGTTAAGGAACTTTCATCTACTTTCTCATTTAAAAATTTATAATATTTGCTTTGATTTTCTAAAATTAATCGCAACTGATATTCATTAAATTGATACGGAATCGTTGCATTATCTTTTGAATTAATTAATGGTAAGAATGTTTCATCATCTAGTCCTTCTTGCACTTTAATAACATCATTTAATGAAAGTAGACCGAGATCTTTAAACATTTTATTAAGAAACTTTTTAAAATCAGCATAATCACCTTTTTTAACAATAACATACGGACTTTTTTTACCAATATAGCGAGGATAATTTACATCTGTTATTACTTTTTTCTTTCCCTTATCATCAGTAGTGTAAAGAGTAGTAAATACTTTGCGATAATCTTCTTTACTAGCGTGTTCTCTAAATATTTTCTTAAGTAATGCTAAATCGCTGCGATGTTTTTCATATTTTTCCACCATCGCTTCCGCTACAAGTGTTTTCCCATCCATAAGACGCGAAATAACAAAGTAGTCATAAAGTCGTTTTAGTTCATCAATTAAAACAATATTAACCTCACCAATAACTGTTTTAATATCATTATATTTTTCTTCATAAGATATTGATTTAAAATCAATAGTTATTTTACCTTGCTCATCATCAACTATTTCATCACTAAAAATTTGATTAAGTCTTGTTACCTTGCCTAACGCTAAACTTAATAATGTTTTTAGTGTTTTATCTTTGATTTCAAATTGTTCAAATATTTTATCAGTCGCGCGTTTTAAACCACCATTTGTTTTATCGCTAACTATTGCTTCATATTTTCTAACATTTTCATTAACAAAAAAGTTTTGAGCAGCAATTAAATCTGTGTCTTCAAAATAGTGCGCTAATTCTTGAAATGCATCAGTTACTAATGAATTTGTAAATTCCGCAACATTAATGTTTTCATCTTGTTTAATGAAATTACCGCGATATTTAATTAAATGATGCACCGCTAAATAAACTAATCTAATATCAAATTTCTTATCAGGCTGACTTATAATATCATTTTGTAAGTGATATATTGTTTTATATTTTTTATGAAAATCTTTATCAGTAAAATCTTTATCATTAAATAAAGAGAACTTAGTGTCTTGTAATGAGTGATGTTTATCTTCTTTAAAGTAAGGACTATTATTTAGTCTTAGAAAAAAAGTTGGATCTTTCTTTGCTACTTCTTCTGCAAAAAATGTTTGCAGTAATAACACTCTTTGTTTACGTCGTGCCAAACGTCTTCTTGTTGAACGATAATTACGCCGTTGTTCTGCGGTCTTAGCTTTTTCAAATGTATTCACGCCAATAGCAGGCTTTCTTTTTAAATGTAATAATTCATACTTTTCATTTGTAACAGCCCAACCAACGCTATTTGTACCTAAATCTAAGCCGATGTAATAATTGTTTTGTTTTTTCATTTGACATTATCCTCCTCTATAGTTAAAATGAAAACAGATAACATTACCAAGTTCAAATAAAGCACTTGCTTAATGTCTAGCCTGTAGAAGGCATCTCGCTTCGGCGAGTTTTTTATTTATTGTTTTAATTATAATTTATGAACACTCATAAATAAACAATAATCTCCGTTAATATCACATATCTAATCATTAAAATTATGGTTTTGTAATATTAACTAAAGCAAGAATAAAATCCTTGCCAATAAAATTTGTCATAGAACACCTAATACTAATACTACAATAACACATTACAGTATTAAAAAGGTCAGACATGAAGTTTTAATTAATTCGTTATAAAAAATAATCATATACTTTAATCAATAACCATCTTATAATCGCTCTACTCGAAAAATTCTTAAAATTCAAAAGTTTTTCGAGTAGCGTGCCATTTATATCCTTAAATAGCGGATTTTATTTTTGCTATTTTTCTCTTTTTTTAAAAAGTTAGTGAGCTGTAATCATTTTATGAATAAAATAAAAAGCAACTTTTTTGTTGCCTTTTCTTTTATCATGGAACTACACGTTTAGTTTGATACTTTGAATACCCTATGATAATTTGATTTAGTGATGGTGTATTTTTATAAAGCACGACCTTCAGGGGTTAATTTGTGTTTAATTTTGCCTGGGTGACTAAATTAAATGACAGCGGCCCCTTTTTCGAGCATCAATTTATACATCAGAAAGTCCAACAAAAATAAAACTCGGTACCAGCTTACGGTAGAGAGGTTTGGCATCGGTGAACTGATACCAAAAACCTGTACTTAATGCAAACTAATATATATGCAGGAGGTTTTAACTATTAATAAAT
>DBRT01000007.1:19960-20616 GCA_002306335.1 Caryophanales bacterium UBA1361 | reverse complement strand
AAGGAGATTTTGATTTAAATGATAGATACGCTTGAACAAATGAAACAAATGCAGGGATATAAAAAAGGTGGGCCAATGCCGTCAGGATTCCCAAGGATGAGGAGGTAAGAAAATTCTTATGCGAAAAAGAATTCTTGTTATAATTTCATTACTTTTTAGTGTTGTTCTTAACGGTTGTGCAAATAAAGAAAAAGAAAAAAGCGAATTAGAAAAATTCCTGATTAAATATAAAGAAGTGTATCCAGACGGATATAACTTTCAAACAGGATTTTATAGTATAACATCATTTAAAAAATCAAAGGTTGAAAACACAGATTATTTTCATATAGAAACATATAATATTAAGGCTCAACTGCAATCAAAACCATACGGTACATTATGGAATTTTGAAGCAAATATGATGCAGTTAAATCATTCTTTAGTGGGCGGAGTAGGAACAGAAATTCCTAACGAAAATTTTGAAAACATATTATGGGACGGAGAATATTTGCATAAAACAATAAAATATAACAACGGTTATGTACCTAAAGAAACATGGACTGAAAAAACATATGGCACAAATCAAATAGAGACATTACAAATAAATACTGAAATAGATAAAATTGATTATATTATAAGTACTCTTGAGACTAAGCTGACTGATTTAGAAAAACATG
>DBRT01000007.1:14744-19954 GCA_002306335.1 Caryophanales bacterium UBA1361 | reverse complement strand
ATATAAAATTATACGAATTGATTTCGATGAAAATTTTGTAATTTCACGATATCAAATTTCATATACTGACTTAGGTAGAGTTCCTGATGAATTAAGACTAAGACAAATAACACAAATACTGAAACCAATAGATGCAATTGAAGTTAACGCTCAATTAGAATATGAAGAAGAACTTATCGTGGAAAAAGATATATTTACGATTCAAATTTAGTATAGTAACAAAGATTAACTAAATTCCCGTCTCTTGTAAAACCGCAATTATAAAATTAATGTAAATAATAATGCCTTTATCTTGAAAAGATAAATAAAAAGTTAGACAATGTATAAAGTGAAATCCGAAAGGGGATATTTATGCTTGTTCTCAAAGATATTTATAAAGATTATTATGTGGCTAAAAAGCCACTTCATGTTTTAAAGGGGCTAAACCTTACTTTTCCTAAACAACAATTCGTAACAATTTTAGGTCCATCAGGTTGTGGTAAAACAACACTTTTAAACTTGATTGGCGGTCTTGATAAATATACATCAGGCGATTTAATCATTGAAGGTAAATCAACAAAAGAATTTAAAGATAGAGATTGGGACGCTTATCGTAATCATCGTGTTGGATTTGTGTTTCAAAGTTATAATCTTATCCCGCACTTAAGTGTGATTGAAAATGTTGAGATTTCTTTAACGCTTTCTGGGATGGGGAGTAGTGAACGTCGCGAAAAGGCTAAACAAGCCCTCCTTAGTGTTGATCTTGAAAGTGAATTATATAAAAGACCAAATCAACTTTCTGGTGGTCAACTTCAAAGAGTAGCGATTGCACGTGCACTTGTTAATGATCCTTCCATCATTTTAGCGGATGAACCCACCGGAGCGTTAGATAGTGAAACAAGCGAACAAGTCATGAAAATTTTAAAAGAAATTAGTAAAACACGACTTGTTGTAATGGTTACGCACAATGAAGACATCGCTAAACGATATAGCGATCGAGTAATTAGGATGTTAGATGGCAGAATTACTAGTGACACTGATGAAGCACAAAGTAAAAAGAAGCGCAAAGTAAAAGAACCAACGGAAACAGAAAAAAACAAGGGAACATCAATGTCCTTTTTAACCGCGCTTAAAAACAGTTATAAAAACATCTTAACAAAAAAAGGAAGAACAGTGTTTACTGCGCTTGCAGGATCATTAGGGATTATTGGTATTGGGTTAGTAGCAGCGGTTAGTAACGGATTTCAAGATTATATTAATCGTTTGGAGCGGGAAACAATGGCAAATTACCCAATTGCCGTTTTTGCGCAAACAATGGATATGCAAGCAGGCATAAAAAAACCTGATAAAAACACTGAGTATCCAGACGGTGAAGAAATCGTTGTTTATAATGAAAATGATACAGAAACAACACGGATTACCATTACAAATAATAGGATAACATCTGAATTCTTAGATTTAGTGGACGGATTAAAGGAAGACGGGCTTGCCGCTAGTACAATGGTTAATTATCCAACACAAATGCAAATTTTAGCAAAGCCGCCCACTGATAACGCGCGTACTGTACAGTGGCCTTATTATGTCAGTGTGACGCCACTACCCTTTGGGGTATTTACCCAATTACCAGGGGACGAAGCCTATATTACTGAATTTTATGATGTAATTGGTAAAGACTCAAAGTTTGCGACAGAGCGTAATGAAATTATGTTTGTACTTGATAAATATAATCGTATCTCAGTCCAAGCTTTAGAACGGATGGGCATTGTTGATAATTCCGCAAATGTACAAAAGCTTAATTTTGATGACATTATTGGGCGAGAATTTAAAATGGTGCACAACGATGATATTTATAAAAAGGCATTGGGTAATATTGATGACTATGTAGTGCTTGACTTTATGGGGCAACCACGCACGATTGAAAAGTATCGTTTTCAAAACCCACAATATTTATATGATGACCCAACGGTTGGTGAAATGCTGAAAATTACTGGCATTTTGCGGCCAAAACCGGGAATTCAGTTTGAAATGCTCGCGCCAGGAATGGTGTATACACAAGCATTAAATAAATATATGCATGAAACAAATAAACATAACAAAGTTGCAAAGGCACAAGTTAATAATGTAGTAATCAGAGAAGCAAATATCACTGCAGAAAATATTAATACTGCAATTGAATTTTATAGCGCTACTACCGATTGGTCGGGTGTAAAACCAGTTAATCCAACAACAATAAGGATTGATAAATTTTTAAGCAACCTCAAAATTTATGGAGTGGACTTAGCGGATATAAGTAAGGACAACGCGATTTACGAAACACTATTAAAAGAATTATTAAATACAGCTTATTCACCAGTAGAATCAGTAGCAATTTTTGCTAAAGACGGTGATTCAAAAAAAGAAATTAAAGCACGGATTAATGAATATAATAATACGCGCGAAGACGAGAAAGATAAAATTGTAATCTTTGATGCAGTAGAGTTTGTTACTGATTCAATTGCGACAATGATTGATGTTGTTTCAATTGTATTAATTGTATTTACAAGTATCTCACTTGTTGTGTCAGGATTCTTAATTGGCATTATTACTTATGTTAGTGTGATTGAAAGGACAAAAGAAATTGGGATACTGCGTGCGATTGGGGCCAGGAAGAAAGATATATCGAGGCTATTTAACGCGGAAACGTTTATTATTGGACTACTTGCGGGGGTAATTGGCGTTGGGACAACATATATATTATCAATACCGATAAATGTTATTCTTAACAATCTATTTCCTGAACAAAACATTGGACAAATAGCGTTTTTAGTACCACTTGCAGCTTTAGCGCTTATTGTATTTAATATATTATTAACCGTCACCGCTGGATTAATTCCAAGTAAGATGGCGGCAAACAAAGATCCAGTCGTAGCGCTGCGCACTGAGTAATGAATAGAAAGGACTCATTATGGAGGAATTTGTAGAAACAAAGAAAAAAAGACCGGGTACGGCAACAACAATCATTAAAAAAAGCGAAATTAAAGTTGATGAAGTAATTCGTTATACACCAAAACACGATGAAGGCTTAAGTACCCAACAAGTTAACGCCCGCAAAGTAGCGAAAATGACTAACGAAAAACCAAATAAAGGCGTTAAGTCAATCTTTTCAATATTAATGCGTAATTTCTTTTCGTTCTTTAATGTTTTGCTCTACGCAATAGGAGCAGCGCTTATTTATATTAAAGAGTGGCAAAGTTTGTTATTTCTCGTCATTCTTTTTTCCAACATTTTAATCGGACTTATCCAAGACTTTAGGGCGCGACGCACACTAAAGAAACTCTTAATATTAAATGAACAAAAAGTAACGGTCGTGCGCGATGGGATTGAGTTATTAATTCCAAGTGAGGATGTTGTACTTGATGATATCGTTAAATTAAAATTAGGTGATCAAATCGCAGCAGATGGTGTGGTAGTGCACGGTAGTGTTGGTGTTAATGAATCACTATTAACTGGTGAACCAAACATTATTCATAAAGCAAAAGATGACCGCGTTTTGTCGGGGTCTTTTGTCACAACAGGCACATGTTACTATCAAGTTGATACAATTGGAAAATTAGGTTATGCACAAAAATTACAATTACGGGCGAAAGTATTTAAGCGTCCAACATCTGAACTTTTAAATTCAATTAATTCACTATTTAAAGTAATTGGGTTTATTGTGATTGCTATGGCATTACTATTAGTGTTTAATGCCTTTTATCAAGGCTCAACATTTGAAGATAGTGTGCGCTCTATTGCCGGTTCACTTGTGGCAATGATTCCTTCTGGGATGTATTTATTAACAAGTATGACGCTTGCCGTAGGAGTTATTAGACTCGGGACAAAAAACACACTTGTGAACGAAATGTATTCGATTGAAATGTTAGCAAGAGTTAATGTACTCTGTTTAGATAAAACAGGCACGATTACTGACGGCACAATGAAAGTAAATGAAGTTGTGCCACTTAAAGGCGCAAAAGACATTGATTTAAACATTATTGTTGCCTCAATTTTAAGAGCCACTAAAGATGAAAACGCCACTGCTATAGCACTCAAAAACCATTTTAAAACGAGAAAATATATGGAATACACCAAAGTGTTACCGTTTGATAGCGAACTAAAATGTAGCGGTGCAATTATGGAAGGTAAAACTTATATCATTGGTGCTTCAAGTATGGTGCTTGGTTCAAAAGCACAAAAACAAGTTGAAGAAGTTGAACGCATTTACTTAGAGCGCGGCTTACGTGTATTAGTACTTGCTTCGTCTCGCAAGCCGTTTATCGCTAAAAAACTACCAATTGATATGACCCCTTTAGCACTTATTGTTATTCAAGATAATATTCGCGCTGAAGCTAGTGAAGTCATTAAACTATTCCAAGATGCTGGTGTTGAAGTAAAAATTATTTCCGGAGACGATCCTGTTAGCGTGAGTGAAATAGCGCGTCAAGTCGGGATTAATAATGCCGAAAATTTATTAGACTTTTCTAAAATTGATGATCCAAGTCACCACTCACTTGAAGACTTTACAATTTACGGCAGAGTGCGTCCTGAACAAAAAGAAGGTATTGTAACTAAATTACAAAGTGACGGTAAAGTTGTAGCGATGGTTGGGGACGGCGTAAATGATGTCTTAGCATTAAAAGCTGCGCAGTGTTCAATTGCAATGGGCGCTGGTAGTCCAGCAGCACGCGGAGTCAGTCACTTAGTGCTCCTTGATAATAACTTTGATGTTTTGCCTTCAATTGTTGATGAAGGACGAAGAGCAATTAATAACTTACAAAAGACATGGTCATTATTCCTTGTTAAAACAATCTTCGCGATTATCTTCTCGTTTATGTTTGTTACTGCGGGCCTTTTAGGACCAAAAGGATCAGGCATTAGATATCCCTTTGAACCAAAACACTTGTATTTGTGGGAATTATTATCATTAGGAATTCCCGCCTTCTTCTTATCGATGCAACCGAATAAAGAAAGAGTGCGCGGGACATTTATGGATAATGTCATTAGTCGCAGCGTGCCAGCAGGATTGTTGATGGTCGCTGGAGCATTTTTACTCTATATAAGTAAAAACTTTGGCGAAATGTTTGGTGCAGAAATAAGTGATACATCAATGGAAATGATTACAATGTCGATTCTTACAATTACATTCTTGTCATTTGTTATTTTATATCGAAACTCATTACCATTTAATCGTTATCGACTGACACTTTTCTTAG
>DBRT01000007.1:10838-14660 GCA_002306335.1 Caryophanales bacterium UBA1361 | reverse complement strand
TGTAAAGAAATTAAGGAGAGAATAATTTATGAAAATACGGATTAGCCAAGAAGTAGCCTACGCTTTAGCGAACAACTTACCAGTTGTAGCGCTAGAATCAACGATTATTAGTCACGGGATGCCTTACCCGCAAAATGTGGAAATAGCGCTTAAGGTTGAAGAAATTGTGCGCGCTAATGGGGCGCTACCAGCAACAATAGCGATTATTGGTGGTGACGTTGTCGTTGGTTTGGATGAAGATGAAATTGAAGAGTTAGGCCAAAGAAAAGATGTCATTAAAGTTTCACGGCGCGACCTAGCCTATGTTATGGCCACAAAGAAGTGGGGTGCGACGACCGTTGCTGCGACCATGGTTATTGCTGCTAAAGTTGGCATTAAAGTATTTGTAACTGGTGGCGTTGGCGGAGTGCATCGCGGTGCGACTGAAACACTAGATATTTCTAGCGACCTTGATGAACTTGCCAGAACAAACATTGCGGTCGTATGCGCTGGTCCAAAAGCAATTCTTGATATTGAAAAAACATTGGAATATTTAGAAACTAAAGGTGTTCCAGTTTTAGGTTATAAAACCGACAAAATGCCAGTATTTTACACAACAAGTCCGTCGTTAAACGTCTTATATCGCGTTGATTCTTCTAGCGAAATTGCTTCGATTGTTAACGCAAGTCATGCCTTAGGGCTTGAAAGCGGAATACTTGTTGTTAACCCAATTCCAAAAGAAGAAGCCTTGCCTTATAAAGACATTGAAAAAGTAATTGATGAAGCGCTTGAAGAAATGAAAAAAGCTGGGGTTAAAGGTAAAGAAGAAACGCCTTACCTTCTTTCCAAACTAAACGAATTAACAAAAGGTAAGAGTCAAGCCGCAAACGAAGCACTTGTCATTAATAACGCTAAGTTAGGAGCGTCAATTGCTAAACATATTTGCCGGGAGTTATATGAAGACTAAAGCTCGTTTAGGAAATTCTTTAAAAAAGTTCATGGCAACAATGCCACTTGATACAATAAGCGTTATTAACATCACGAAAGATTGTAAAGTTAATCGCCAAACTTTCTATTATCATTTTCGTAATATTTATGATTTATTAACATGGGTATTTTTAAATGAGGAAATTGAAAAACCATCTAACAATGAATTAGAAGAAGCAATCTTTATTGTGCTGCGTTATGTTAAACATAACGAAGCAATGATTGAAAACACTTTAGCGAGCGCTGCTAAAGATTTGGTAAGAGAGTTTCTTTTTAATTATTTATATAATGTGTGTTTAAATTACATTGATAAAAAAGATCCATTTGAAAAATTAACATTAAACGAACGAAAACTTTTAGCAAGAGTATATGGCGCAGGTATCGCTAGTAGCATTATTTCGTGGATTGAAGGCGAATACTTATTCCCTGAACACGAATTTGTGATGAATTTAGTAACATTTTTTAATGACTTCCCGCTTGATGCTAAAAATTATAAGGGACACGGCTATGCATAGTTTTAACTTAAAGATTCAAACTGAACTCATTTTTGGTAACGGCCGGCATACTGAAGTAGGCAGTATAATTAAGCGTTACGGCAAAAAGAATGTAATTATATTATATGGTCAAAATCACGCAGTAAGAAGTGGGCTTTTAGAAGCAGTGACTAACGCACTTGATGCTGAAAATATTGATTATGTACTTTATGGCGGGATTACGCCTAATCCGGAAGTCTTTTATGTGCGTGAAGCCAAAGCGATTGCAAAAGAATATGCAGTAGACTTTATTTTAGCAATTGGTGGTGGCAGTGTAATTGATGTCGCAAAGTCACTATCAGTGAATTTTTATTATGAAGGCGATGCACTAGATTTTAGTAAACGGATAGTTACTCCTAAAAAAGCATTACCGCTTGGTGTAATCTTAACCCATGCTTCAGCGGGTAGTGAAATGTCGGCGAGCTGTGTAATTAGTGATAGCACTAATAATTTTAAACAAGGGTTTAGAAACGATTTAGTAAGACCGCTTTTTGCTATTACTAATCCAGAATTAACTTATAGTGTCTCAATGTATCAAACAGCAGTGGGGATTGTTGATACATTTATGCATTCGCTTGAACGCTATTTTAATAAAAGCGACAAAATTGAGTTAGCCGACCGCTTTGCAGAAGCAATATTTGTTAATTTACGGGAATGCGCAGAGACACTTATTGCTGACCCACTTGATGAAACGGCGCGCGCTAATTTAATGTTAGCGAGCACTTTTAGTCACAATGATGTAACAAGCATGGGTAAAAAAGCTAATTTAGTTGTCCATACTTTAGAACATGCACTTAGTGCGCTTTATCCAAGTATTGCTCATGGGCACGGTTTAGCGGTGCTCTATCCCGCATGGCTCTTTGTTTATTTTGAAGAATTAAAAGAGAAACTCGATCGTTTTGCGCGTGTTGTTTTTAATCTTCATCATGAAGACATTGATACAAACGCAAAAGAAGGCATTTTAGCACTTAAAGAATTATTTATGCGTTTAGGATTAACAACTACTTTATCTAGTTTAGGTGTTAAGCGTGAAGATATCCCCACTTTAGCGGATATCGTAACGGAAAACGGCACAAAAGAGTTGTATCACGACCAAAAAAATCTCACAAGATATGATATAATCAAACTTTATGAAAGTTGTTTTTAAAACTGTTGGAGGACGAATATGAAAAAAGAAGATTTGCTTAGCATATTAGTGTATCTTGTCATGCTAATTATTGCGTTATTTATTGGGTTAAGAATTATTCAACCTGCGCTTGACGCACTTGATTTAGTGACTGATTTACAACGCTACGGATTTGCGATATTAACAATCTTTGTTGGCATTATTATTAATGTTATTTTATTTGAATTAGGCCATGTCTTTGGTGCGCTTCTTGGTGGCTATAGTGTGATAAGCGTAAACATCCTTGGATTAGCTTATTACAAAACAAAAAGCGGGTGGAAATTTAGCTTTAGACGTTATGAAGGATTAACAGGCGAAACAAAAATTATTGCTAAAAGCGATAAAACAAAACCACGGCTTTATTTGTTTGGTCCAACAATAATGGTGCTTTTAGAATTTGTGATTGCAATTGTTATTTTCTTATTAACAAAGGATAATCAACCTATTCATCACCAAGTGTTAATCGTTGCGGGGATTGGTGCAATGCTTCTAGTCTATAACATCATGCCTTTTAAACTTGATAACTTCACAGACGGATATTACATTGTGCTTCTTGGCAAAAAAGTAAATGTTGAAGCGTATAACGAATTAATTAGAATTGAATCGCTCGTGTATAACAATGAAAAAGTTACGGACATTAAAGAGTTTGACGAAGTCACAACAATGACAGCACGTTTAAGTTTATATCGCTTATATCAATTAATTGATGAAAAAGCGTGGGACAAGGCATTATCATTAATTGATGACTTAGAAAAGAATGCGAGTAAAGTTGAACATGAATTTATTGCGAGAATTAGAGCGCAAAAACTTTATATTTACTTATTAACAAAAGCTAGTGAAGCAGCAAGTGCTTATTGGTTTGATGAACTAAGCGCCGCAGATCGTAAGTTTATTAGTAACGACTTAACAATTGAAACAATGCGTGTGTATCTTCTCTATAGCGGGTTAGTTACTAAGAGCCAAAGTGAATGCGCCTTTGTTTTAAGTCGTGCTCCTAAAGCACTGCGCGCTAGAATAAACGATTTCCGTAAAGAAGAAGAAATAGCGCTTTTTAATGAAGCGTATGAAAAAATTGTGGCTTTGCCTGGTAATGAAAATCTAAAACTTCCAGTACTTAAATAAAATAAAAAACACCAGTAAATGTTTACTTAGAAACTA